>NZ_QFGB01000042.1:0-36518 GCF_004369245.1 Pelotomaculum sp. FP
CCCCCTTCGGCTTCCTCCAGACCCCACCGTTACCAGTGACGCCCTTGCCTACGGGTTGTCTTCCCGCTGGTTAGGTGACAGGGTTTCTTTCAACCCATCGGTGCGGCAGACATGCCGGGCAAACTAAATATGACCAACTGGAAATTGTACCGTTGGTCATATCATACAAGGAGGATTATTAAATGCTTAGAATAATGAAAGTATTATTACTAGCAGTATGTCTTTTTGCATCAACAATATTTCCAAGCCTATCTTTAGCAAGCAACTCATCTAACGATACTGTTTCTGTAACAGAAGCCAAGAAGATGGCTGTGTTTCAAATTGTTATGGACATGAAAACGGATGACCAATCTCCATGGCACAATAAAACTGTAAAAATACAGGATCCTATAGAAGTATACGACGCTACAGAAACTCTTTGTAGTTATTTATTTAATTTAACAATTGATGGAGAGCCTGCAGGATTTATTGAAACTAGCGCCCTGAGGGACGAATGGCCTATTCTCAGCTTTTCTTATGGAGAGTCAGATATAACTTCATCTCAGTTAGCCAAGTATGTAAATAAAAATAAAGATTCCGTATCAGAGAATGTATATAAAGATCCGTTATCTGAAAAGGTTGTGCTTTTGGGTCCAGGTAAATTTGGGCTAAAACAAAACTTCTCTGACGGCTCAGCAAAAATTTATAGTACTTTAGAAACTATTAATATTACTAAAGATCAGAATAAGCCTAAACAAAAACATAGTCTAAAAGTAAATCAAGATGCTCGTAACCTTAGGGAAAACATAGATTTAGTTGTGGGAGATATTGGTAGTTCAAATGATGGGGTGACTGATGATCTCAGTTTTGAAACTGGAGAAAGGGACATGGAAATTATATCATCGGTTCCTGATTTAAACCAGATAAATAGTTCACTATGGACAGGACCATCAGGTTGTTCTCCTACATCCGCAGCAAATGTAATGATATATTGGGCTCGTTTTGGATACCCCGAATTAACTGAAGATTTGAGTAATGAAGAATTACTGTTTCAATTACGTGAGGAGATGGGTACCTATTACAATAGCGAAAAAGGAACCAGTCCTACCCCTGTCAATAATATCTCGCCCGGAATGCAAGATTTCGCTAGAAACAGGGGGCTTTCTGAAGCTTCTGCAAGATATTTAGACGAAACCTGGCTTGATTATAGATGGGCTATAAATGATGGTTTTCCAATTGTAATTTCTTTTGAGGACCAAACATATTACGGTGATCATAGTGTAACAGGTATGGGTTACAAAACGTTTAGCTATAACGGCCAGACCACTGGTCACCGGTATATGCAAGTGCATGACAATTCGCCAATCACACCAGGTACTGTCTATATAGCTTGGGATCGTAATTACGAAGGAATATTTTTTGATCAGTTTTCCCCAGATGGTAATTATTAAGCATCTCCTGTTTTCCAATATTTCAAAACAAGCTTATTGGAGTATATATACTCCAATAAGCTTGTTGCCATTCATTATCATAGAATCAAATATATTTAGACTCCCAAACTAGTTTAGCGGTAGAATGTCAATCAGATTTTTTAAAAAAATTGGAGAAAGTTTGTTTCTTGATGCCAAAAGAGTATAATAAACAAAGGCCAGAATTACTTAAAATATCTGGATTGCGGGGAAAGGGCCTGTCCATAGAGAAATGATCATCTCCACTCCAAAAAGAAATTAAGCCGGGTACAGGACCTGGTTACTCTTTGGGAACCACCTTACTTAACCTCGTAATAAGTACTCACCCGGTCAGTTGGTATAAATGTAAAGCTGCGGAACAATCCCCTCACCACAAAAGCCAGGGGTACGGTTAGGAAAGTATGGCGGCTCAAGGGTAACAAACTTCATATAATCCAATGGTTTCACAAGGAGTGATGGAAATGTTTCCATAATCAGCTTATTGGTCACATTGTCCCGCAAAATGGCAACCATGTCCAAACACTGCTTGATTGAATAAAATAACCGAAATTGCTCTCTATGGATGATTTTTCATTAACATTTGTATCTTATGCTGTGCCATGTACAGCAGGGTACAGCGAAAGGAATGATATTTTTATGAAAATACTTATGGTCATAGTAATATTATTAGTTCCTTCTACTGTATTAGCCGGTCCCCAGGAGCAAACTTTCGTTCCTGCAAATGTTAAGGTATTCATAAACAAAAAACAAATCCTTTTTGATGAAGAGCCCATAATTATTAATAATGCAATATTATTGCCTTTACGGGAAATAGCCGAGTCTCTTGATGCAACCGTAAAATGGAACCAATCTCTTAATCAGGTGTTCATTGAGAAAGACGACGAGAAATTGATCTTATCACTTGAGTCAAACAGGGTTCTTTACGATAGGAAACTCTTTGTTATGGAGCAAGCTCCAATCGTTATAAACGGTCATACCATGGTATCTCTTCGCTTTATAACCACAGCTCTGGGAACAAATCTTACCTGGGATGAAAAAAATAGAACAGTGAACATAGTAGATAATGGGAATTTTGCAGAACTTCAACCAGCTATCGGTGATAGCGAGGTTAATGCTGATAAATATTACAAATGGTATGATGTTACGGTTGGCCCTAACTCTGGCCCTAGCTCGGAGGAAGCCAAAAACTATATTCTAAAACAAGGAATTCTAAATGAAGTAAAAGATGTTCAATACACTTATATCCGCTTTAATGAATTTGGTGATTCTGTCACAATGGTTTCAGGTATTGACGAAGATAAACAAGAAAAGATAATCTGGCTAAACAAAGATAGGTATACTGGGGATATTTCAATATACGGGACCGCATTAAAAAATTTAGGATTATCTCAAGAAACGGTAATATCTATACTTCAAGAAAAAAGTATAAATGAAGCAAGCATAAAAAAGCTATATATTGCTCCTTATTATAAGGACGAGATTGTCTGGTTTGTAATAGCTGAACAGGAGGATAAGCAATATTATTATTGTTTGGATTTCTTTACTGGTTCAGTAGTTGTAGAGCACGTTCTTAATAAAGGAGAATAGCAAAATGTCAATTAAAGGGCTCTATTTATATGGTGGTTTATTTAGGGAAATGTAAATAATTGGACTCTGGTAAAAAAGGCCATTTTTGAAGAATATTTATTTGTAGGGTCAGAATGCAGGTTGGTACATTAGGTTATCCAGTATTATCGAAACCATTATCCGAGTACCGGCAATACAGGCTTTCCCATGACAAACTGCGAAAATTTATAAAATTCAGGAGGTGACACAAGTGTACAATCAGGGATGGTCCGACCAGCAACGCGGTGTGCAGGTAAAGGCCCTTAACCCTCAAGCCAGTGACATTACGGTTTATTATACCGGCCTGCTAAATAAGGCAGGAGCAACCCAGGTATTTCTCCATGCGGGTTTTGGCGACCCCAAGCACTGGAGCATCACGGAAGACTACCGCATGCAGCGTACACCGGAAGGTTGGAAAAAGAGCTTCAACATGGAAGACCATACCGTTTCCTTTTGTTTCCGGGATTCGGGCAACAACTGGGACAATAACAATGGAAACAACTGGACTTACAGAATAACCTAAGCAACAAAACCGGGCATGTCCCGGTTTTATTTTTCCTAATAACAAACAAATTTAAATCCCCTGCAGGGATTTTTTTTTGTACCCTGAATTAATAGAAAAAAGTCTTGGGAGGAATCTAACGTGTTCGTTGGTAGCGTCAAAAACCTGGAAGAAATAAAAGTTAACGCCCCCGGTGCGGTAAATGCTTTCAAAAAGACCTTGATCGGCCCACAGGAGGGGTGGGAAGGCTGGGTTATGCGCCTTTTTTCTTTGAAAGACGGCGGCAAGTCGCCCCGCCACAGCCATCCCTGGCCGCATATAAATTATATCCTGCGCGGGCAGGGGGTTTTATTCGTCGACGGTAAGGAGACTCTCCTGGGAGAAGGTTCGGTTGCATACGTGCCCGCCGGTTCACTCCATCAGTTCAGCAGTACCTCAAACGAGGAGCTTGACTTCATCTGCATCGTACCTGAAGAAGGCGATAAATAAAGCTTCAGGTAATAAGGTGTCTCTTCTACTTGGATTTGAGTACTATTAGGGTGTATTTTTTTTCCGTGCCGCTTTGTGCGGTTACCGTAACAGTAACTTTAACCCTTCTGGCATTCCCGCTGAAAGAAATGGTCTCGGACGCAGTCCCACTTTGTACAGTCTTTTTATCAACCTCTACCGTAGCATTGGCGTCAGCGGTGGTTGGGGTGACGGTAAACCCGCTAACATCATTGCCCACAAGAACCGTATACTCGGTGGTTTGTGGCGCAAAGACTGGATCCAATGTTCCTGCGCTTAAAGTTAATCCGCTCAGGTTGGCGCTATCGCTTAAGCTTCCAATGGTAATGAGAATCTCTTTAAGCTTACGCTTCTCAGGAGGACGCAGGGAATCCCTTAACGCTTCAATATTGGCCCAATTTAAGCCGTAGCTGGCCGCGGTCTCAGAAGCTATTCCCAAATCATCTTCGAGAATTGCCTCAAGATCTGCTTTAGGTATATTACTAAAGGGGTCAAAGGTCAACGCAGCAATATCAATTGTCAACTTAACTGCTTTAAAAACAGTAATACCTTTTGCCTCAAGAGTATTCCTCAAGCCTGGATCAAAACTACCTTCAACCGTTTTTAAAAAATTGGCCAACTTCGTTAAATCGCCACTTTGTAAATCTTTGATCTTTTCTTCAGTGTCCAGTTGACTTATTACGCTGTTATAAGCGCTTTTCACCTGGGCATTGGTCAGACCCAAATTATTGAGCAGGCTTTTTTGAGCGGGGCTAAGGATATCCGGTATTGTGTCGCTTTCGATGATCCTCTGGCCAATCGCCAGAGCGTCTTTTACCTGCTGAGCGCTCAATTTCTGAAACTTGCTGAGCACATTGCTGATAAGATCAGTAATTCCTGCCTCATACGCCCCCATGTCCACCCTGTCTGCGGTGATGCGCGGGCTGCCGTTTAAATCAGTAGTTACGCCCTGGGCTACTCCGCCGGCTTCGAAGGGGACATTGGTGCCGGCATTGATACAAGGCGAATCTGCCTGCAGCCTTAGATTGCCGGGTCCCACGAATAACGGGTCGGCGTCGATGTTGCCGTTCCCGGGATAACCGCCCTGGATGTCGCTGTAAGTGACAGTGGGGTTGCTGAAACTGCCATCGTAGATTTGGGCGCCGCTATTACCCCACAGGATACAGTTGGTCAGCGTCGGGTTGCTGTTATGGTTGTACATCCCGCCGCCGGAGTTCCTGGCACTGTTCCCGCTGAAGGTGACGTTGGTCAGCGTCGGGCTGCTGTCAAAGTTCTCCATCCCGCCGCCGGCGTAATCAGAGTGGTTACCGCTGAAGGTGACGTTGGTCAGCGTTGGGCTACTGTAATGATCGTTGGACATCCCGCCGCCGTGGATACCGGCACTGTTCCCGCTAAAGGTGACGTTGGTCAGTTTTGGGCTGCTGTTATCGTTCCACATCCCGCCGCCAGAACGGTTACTGGCATAGTTCCCGCTGAAGGTGACGTTGATCAGCGTCGGGCTGCTGCTGTTATAGTTTGACATCCCGCCGCCGTAAATGGCACTGTTCCCGCTAAAGGTGACGTTGGTCAGCATTGGGCTGTTGTTGTAAAAGTTGTACATCCCGCCGCCGGTGTAACTGGCACTGTTCCCGCCATTAGCATTGCCTCCGGTGACAGTGCACCCATCCAGCACGGCGGTCTGGTTCAGAGCTAAACCAGCCGGATGATAAAATACGTGATGACAGTTGTCGCTGGCATCACCCTCTACACCAATATCACCGCTTAGAATGGTCGGGTGCGCAGTCCGGTCGCGCCCGGATCTCGTGCTCTCTGTTCCAGCAAAGCCACCGTAGATACCCACCCCGTTCTTCATTTCGAAGTGCTTGCCACGCTCACCAATACCCAGGCCATAGTCGCTGGTCGGCTTATATGTACCCGCAGCCACCCAAATCTCGTCACCGGGCTGCGCAACATCTAACGCTGCCTGTAAGGTGGTGAAAGCGTTACTCCAGGAGGCTCCAGTGTTGTCGCCGGTGGTGTTGCAATTCACATAGATTATTTGTTTGCTGGCTGCAGTGGTTACGGTAACACTGGGGCCGGTGGCGCTCCAGTTGCCCTCAGCATCACCTGCTTCAACCTTGAAGACGTACCGGGTTCCTGAAGTGAGGCCGGTTACGTTGTAGGGTGTGGGTGTGCCGTCAACAGTATCCAAGTTAACAGTATCCAATATGTTGTTGTTCTTATAGATTTTGTAGCTTGTTACACCCACGTCGTCCGTGGCGGCAGTCCAGGTCAAGGTCAGCCCGTTCTGGGTTACATTGCCAGCAGTCAGGCTGCTGCCGAACGGCCAGGCGGGCGAACTGGGCGGTAAAGGCTCTTCAAACTCATATGCCCCCATGTCTACGTTAAAATACACGATACGCGGGTTGCCGTCCAGGTCGGTGGTTACAGTGACGGCATCGTTGCTGCCTGTGTTAATGCAGGGCGAGCCGGCCTGCAGCCTTAAATTGCCGGGCCCCACGAACAGCGGGTCGGCGTCGATGTTGCCGTTCCCGGGATGACCGCCCTGGATGTCGCTGTAAGTGACAGTGGCGCTGCTGTCATCTGTATTGTAGATTTGGATGCCGCTATTACCCCACAGGATGCAGTTGGTCAGCCTCGAACTGCTGGCATAGTTGTACATCCCGCCGCCGGAGCCACTGGCACTGTTCCCGCTGAAGGTCACGTTGGTCAACGTTGGGCTGCTGTAATAATGGTTGGTCATCCCACCGCCGAAGCCACTGGAGTTGTTCCCGCTGAAGGTGACGTTGGTCAGCGTTGGGCTGCTGGAATCATTGTTATACATCCCGCCGCCGTAGACACCGGCTCTGTTCCCGCTGAAGGTGACGTTGGTCAGCGTTGGGCTGCTGTGATCATTATTGTACATCCCGCCGCCAAAGCCGTAGACAGTGTAGTCGCCGGAGCCACTAGTACTGTTCCCACTGAAGGTGACGTTGGTCAGCGTTGGGTTACTGTAATGATCGTTGGACATCCCGCCGCCACGCCTATGGGTACTGTTCCCGTTGAAGGTGACGTGGGTCAGTGTTGGGCTGCTGTTATAGTTGTACATCCCGCCACCGTGTACATTGGGGGAACTTTCATTTAACCCGCTATTAGCAACGCCTCCGGTAACAGTGAACCCATCCAGTACGGCGGTTTGGTTGAGGGCAAGACCAGCCGGATGATAAAATACGTGATAACAGTTGTCGCTGGCATTACCCTCTACACCAATATCACCGCTTAGGATGGTCGAGTGCGCAGTCCAGTCGCGCCCGGATCTCGTGCTCTCCGTCCCGGCAAAGCCACCGTAGATACCCGCCCCGTTCTTCATTTCGAAGTGCTTGCCACGCTCACCAATACCCAGGCCATATTCGCTGGTCGGTTTATATGTCCCGGCAGCCACCCAAATCTCGTCACCGGGCTGCGCAACCTCCAACGCTGCCTGCAGGCTGGTGAAGGCGTTAACCCAGGAGGATCCGGTGTTGTCACCGGTGGCGTTGCAATTCACATAGATTATCCGCCCTTCGCTAGCGGCCATAGTACCGGCAGAACAAACCAAAAGAGCAAATACCACCACAAGTATCATGGTTAATTTTTTTCTCATACCTAACTCTCCTTAAAGAAATTATTTACCTTTACATTTCACATCTCCCTTTTTTGGCTATTTAAGGTTACCAGCTTATGAAAAAATGTCTATAATCCTTATCTAAAATTAGTAAAATCGTGTCTATTTCTAACAAAATCTTGTCTGGATTCGCAACTGGCTAAAAAGGAAGAAGGGTCCATCGAGACCCTTCAACTGTTTTTTTGAGGTTTTTGATTTTGTTGGTTTTGCAAATTCCCTTTATTTTTCCAAATCCTCTAAGAAGAAATGGATTCAGGCTGAAGCTGAAAAACATCTTGTCCAAAATGCTGAGAAAAACCCAAATATTTTACCTTACGCTCTTTTGGAACCTGTTATATATATCAAACAATTGTTAAAAAAAGAGCCTTATTCACAAGGAAAAAGGCTCTTTTCAAACTTTTACTAATAAATTTCTTTCTCTCTTTAACTATCTTGTCAACCTAAACGAACTCTAAACTGCACGCCCATCCGGGCATGCCACTGCTCAAAACCGTTAATAGTATTTTTGAGGTGACAAAAGAGACATCTCAAGCTATGCTTTTATCGGTTCTCAAATCTGATAGGGGTAAATCATTTTCAAACTTTATGAGAACCCACAGAAACAATAGTTAATATCAGGCCAGTTCCACCACCGTGACCCCGTAGCCCCCTTCGCCCTGTTCCCCCAGGCGTAGAGATTTTACCCTGCGGTGTCCGTTCAGTTCCCTGTGGATGGCCGTCCTGAGCGACCCGGTACCTTTGCCGTGAATCAGGCAAACTTTTGATAAGCCGGCCAGGTAAGCGTCATCAAGGTACTTTTCTACCAATAAAAGGGCTTCGTCCGCATACAGGCCCCTCAAGTCAAGTTCGGATGATATCTCTCTGGCCTTGTCCAGCAGCACCCCACCCACTTTGCTTTGCCCTTTGGGAGTTTCCGGCTTTTCCGCCCGGCGCAGATCTTTAAGCGGTACATTAACCTTCATAATACCCACTTGTACCTGCACCTCGCCATTAGGGCCGGGAGGGCTAAGCACATAGCCCTTCTGGTTGAATTTGGGCAGGTATACTTCCTCACCCGGCCTTAAGTGCCGCGGAGCCTCTCCTGCCGCTGTTTTCTCAGGCGATACCCGGTTGACCCGGTCCTGGGTTTTTTTAAGCCGGGCCCTGGCCTCCTGGATGGCGCTTTCTCTTACGTGGCCCGCCTCTGCGGCCATCTTATCTTTAAGTTCCCTGATGGCGGCCTCGGCCTCCTGTCTGGCCTCACGGACCAGTAACCTGGCTTCTTCCCCGGCTTTGGACAGGATCTGCTCCTTCTTTTGTTTGAGCTCGTTTTCCGACCTCTCGCACTTCTCTTTCAGCAGCCTGGCTTCCTCCGACAGCCGCACCGCCTTTTCCCGCTCTGCCTCCGCCTCCTGTTGCGTCCTTTCCAGGTTGCGCATCAATTCATCGATCCGGACCTGTTCTACCGTCAGGAACTCCCTGGCCCTTTTCACCAGTTCGTCCGGCAGCCCCAGCCTTGACGCTATTTCAAAAGCGTTGCTGCGGCCAGGCTTACCGATTAAAAGGCGGTAGGTGGGCTTTAAGGTTACGGCGTCAAACTCCACGCTGGCATTCTCAACCCGTTCGCGGGTATAGGCAAAGTTCTTTAGCTCACTGGCATGAGTGGTGGCGATGGTCCTGGCCCCTGAGGCGTGGAGCTTCTCCAGGATTGACTGGGCCAACGCCGCGCCTTCGGTCGGATCTGTCCCCGCCCCCAATTCGTCCAGGATAACCAGGCTGTCACGCCCGGCCCGCCGGACGATGTCTACGATGTTGGTCATGTGTGAAGAAAAAGTGCTTAAGCTTTGCTCAATGCTCTGCTCATCACCAATATCAACAAAGACCTGCCTGAAAATCCCCAGCCTTGAGCCGTCCCCGGCGGGAATGTGCAAACCCGACTGGGCCATCAGGACCAAAAGGCCCGCGGTCTTCAACGTAACTGTTTTGCCGCCGGTATTGGGACCGGTTATGACCAGGGTGTCGAAATCCTCGCCCAGGCGGAGGTTAACCGGCACTGCCTCGTCCTTCAGCAGGGGATGCCTGCCCTGTCTGATATCCATGTAGGCCTCGCCCTGCAGCACAGGCGCCCAGGCGTCAAGTTTCTGGCTGTATCTGGCCTTGGCCAAAATAAAATCGAACTCGCCCAGGGTTTCAAGGGATATGGATATACTGTCTGCCTGCCGGGAAACGCCGTCGGATAACTCTGAAAGTATTCGTGCGACTTCCTGCTTTTCCATCAGCAGCAGACGGCGCAGCTCGTTATTTTTATCCACCACCGCCATCGGTTCGATAAACAGGGTGGCGCCGCTGGCGGACTGGTCATGCACGATACCGGGCACCTGGGTGCGGTATTCAATTTTGACCGGTACCACGTATCGCCCTTCCCTGACCGTTACAATCGGATCCTGGAGGTATTTCTGGTAATTGGGGGAGCGTATGACGTGTTCCAGATGTTCCTTGATCTGGACCTGGTGGTTCATAATTTTCCGTCTGACCTGAGCAAGTTCGGCGGAAGCTCCGTCAGCCACCTCACCACCGGGCAGGATAGCCTTTTTTATTTTTCTTTCCAGATCCGGCAGGGAGGCCAGGGAATCAGCCAGCCGGCTTAAGATGGGGTACCGCTCCTGTTTTTCCTGCAGGAAAGCTTTTATAGCCCTGCCGGCCGAAAGCGTATCCGCCACCGCCAGCAATTCACCCGGCTCGAGGACGGCGCCGCTCCTGGCGCGTTTCAGTTGGACCCTGATGTCCTTCCAGCCGCCAATTTCCGCGGTCGGGTCAAGCCTCAGCAGTTCCCGCCCCTCGCTGGTCTCAGCCTGCCAGCCAAGGATTGAAGCCAGGTCGTCAACCGGCTCCAGTTCCATGACCAGCTCACGGCTTAAGGGTGAACCGGTAAAGGAGGCCAGCTGTTCCAGTATCTTTGGATATTCCAGCCTTTGCAAAGTCTTTCTTTCCATATGCATACCTTAAATGATTTTTTTGGTAAGCTTGTCCACCACATTCTGTGGTAAAAAGAACAGAGCCGATTCAATAATGCTTTGCAGGGAGGCAATGGCCCCCACACTGCCTTCCCAGTGTTCCTTGATAATGTCCTCACCTGCGGAGTTTAACAGCCTCTGCAGGGCAATGGCCACGATGTAAGCGTCGTCGACCTGGCCAAAAAACGGGATGAAATCGGGGAGCAGGTCCATCGGGGAAAAGATGTAGGCAATGGCAGCCCCCAGGATGGCCTTGTCGGCTGTTGAAACACGGGGATCTTTAACCAGGCGATACATCAGCTTTAAGAAATTGGGGATTTCTGTGATAAACTCCATGATCAATGATTTTGCTTTTTCTTTATCCACGAATATCCCTCCGAATAAAAACCTTTTTGCTAATCCCAATGCATGCTGCATTATTTGATTCTTGTGCAAATGGATTTACACCTACGGTTATAGTCGTAGGTCGTAAGGCGTAGGGCGTAGGTATACTGCATTCCTCACAGATCAAAAAACTAACTTGTGCAAATGTTGTTTGTCACCGGTTTTTTTAATTAACTCCCCGGTAGTAATGGCCCTTGGTAAAACCTGCCGGGCTGTACTTGAGCATCATATCTTTTAAGCCGGCCGTTCTTTCCTCTAGTTGTGGAGCAGGCAGCTCGAGCGCGGTATGGTATGACTTCACCACATCCCGTACGTAATCGGGACCCTGCCGTCCGGCCTCAATTCTCAAGACGGACACACCTGCGCTTCTGAGGGAGGCGAGGTCCTCAATAACGCAGAGGTCACGCGAGTTGAAAATGTGCATCCGGCAGTGCCGGTCCGTCTCCACGGGAAATACTACCCCCTTGCGATCCTTTAAAGCGAAAGTATTGCTTCGGCATACGTCGCAAGCCTTTTCATTTGGAAGCAAAAGAACCGTCCCCCTGCTTCCGTTTTCGAGGAGACTGCCCGGAGCGCAGTACTCGGACACCATCAGAGGCAGCGTACCATGCACAACGGCCCCGGCAGGAACCGGCAATAACGGGACCAGGCGCCTCACCTGCTCCAGCGTGAGCTCCGGGGAAAGGGTCAGCCTGGCCACACCGGCTTCCTGCAAAAATAAGGCTGCGGCATGGTTGTAAACATGCAGGGGAAAATCAGCGAAAACCGGCACTCCGGTAATCTCCCCGGCTCTATGTATTAACCCCAGGTTTCCGGTAAGCAAACCGTCCAGACACTCCCCGGAAGCTCCTTCCAACAACCGGCAAAAGTCTTCGAGTTCTTGCTCACGCATGATCCGGGGAGAGGCGAGGATAAACCGGACACCCGACTTCCGGCAAATCTCACTACCCGCATAAATATCCTCCATACTAAGCGTTGGTTTGGAACGGAACTGCTCCCCACCAAAGTTCACTTCCCCTGCCCCGGCCTTAACCGCCGCGCGCAGCGAAGGCAGGTCTCCGACCGATACGGAAAGCACGGTCCGGGTTGTGTTAGCGCCGCCGGATGATAAATCCCGTGCCAGCGCCTGCGACAGGCGGCTGTTGAAGACATCTTCCGGCACTACCGTAGCCTTTAAACCCGCGGCCCGCCGTCTCTCCAACTGCGCCAGGGCCTCCCTCCGGGCTTCATTGAGCTCGCTAACAGGAACCATCACCTGCCCGTCCAACCGGCAGTCCAGAGACCCCAACCCAAAAGGTGTGTTTCCCAGACGGTCCAGCTGCTTTTCCAGGTAGGCCAAGGTCAGCGGGCGGTTCACCGCCTCAGCTGCCTTGGAAACCGTAGCAGCCTCCCCGGTAAACCCCGCGGGGTCTTGAACCCGTATCCGCAGCGGTTCTCCAGCCCTGGCTGCAACTGTAAACGCCAGCGGGATTTTCTTAACTTCTTTAGGGGAAGTAAAACTGGCGCGGGCCCGCTCGATCAAATCGGCGTCATGGGTCTTGAAAACCCGGTCACACGGGAAAACCCGGCCATTAATGTCCAGCTGCACTACCGCTTTGCCGGGCGCGCGCTCAACGGACCTGCCGCCCAGCATGATGCGGCCGACTTTTCCTACCGCCCTTCCACCATCGCTGACCCAGACTTCGATACCGTCACCAACCCGCAGCGGGCTTTCCAACATCACTTCCGCCAGACGGCTGTGACGGTTAAAGCCCTTAACCCTACCCAGGCGGACGCCCCGGTTGTTGGGGCGCTTCCAGCTCATCAACTCTCGCCCCGGACGCCCGTAAAAATAACCGGTGGTAAATTCCCGGTTAAAAACCTGGGCCAACTGCCTGGCTTCCTCCGGACTGACAGAACACTCGCCGCCGGATACCGCCCGGTCGAGCAGGCCCCGGTAAATTCGCACCACCGTCGCAACATATTCCGGTCTTTTCATCCGGCCCTCAATCTTTAAAGCAGCAACGCCGGCTTTGACCAGATCCGGCAAATGCCCGCTCATATTGAGGTCACGGGGACTTAAAAGGTATTCTCCGGTCTGAGCCGGGTCGGCCAGGAGCCGGCCCGCACTGTCGACCAGGGCATATTTCAGCCGGCAGGGCTGGGCGCAGCGGCCCCTGTTCCCGCTGCGGCCGCCAATCAGGCTGGACATGAGGCACTGGCCGGAATAGCACACACAGAGTGCGCCGTGTACAAAAACCTCGATTTCCAAACCACTCAGCCGGACAATTTCACTGATTTCAGGAAGGGAAAGCTCCCTGGCCAGCACCACCCGGTCAATCCCATTCTCCTTTAAAAGACGGGCCGCGGGCAGGTTGTGGATGGTCATTTGGGTGCTGGCATGGAGAGTGAGTTCCGGGATTACCTTTTGGGCCAGTCCTGCCAGGCCCAGGTCCTGCACAATGGCGGCGTCTGCCCCGCAGTTTTGGAGGAAATGCAGGAACCGGACAGCCTGAGGAAGTTCCTGCTCATCCAGGAGTATGTTCACGGTAACGTAGACCTTGACTCCGCGCACGTGGGCAAAATAAACAGCCCGCTCGATTTCCTCATGATCAAAATTTCCCGCGGACTGCCTGGCGTTAAACATCGTGCCGCCCAGATAAACGGCATCAGCGCCGTTTTCCACGGCAGCTACCAGGGACTCCCAGGTACCGGCCGGGGCCAGCAGCTCGGGCTTCCGCTGCATCTATAGCTGCTCCTTCCGCTCGTATCTCAATAACCCGGCACAGGGCACCACCTGGACACCACGCCGTACCAGTTGGTCCAGCACCAGGTTCAGACCAAGTGAGTCACTGGCCATGTGGCCGGCAATGATGACTTTCATGTGGTTTTTCTCTGCTTCCTTACGGTGTTTTTCACCGATGTGCATCACGATCAGGGTGCCGACACCAGCCGTGGCCAGCTTGGCGTAGGCGTCCTCAGAGCCGCTGGTGCCCCCGGTCATGTCCACCATAATTTTACCTGCCCTGTTTTTCTTGTTGCCCAGGACGATGGCCGGTCCGGCATTGTACTGGACGGCCTCGGCATACTCCGGTATTTCCTTGAGTATTTTGATCACGTCGTCGAGTGTTTCCGGCTGCTTTTCATCCATCATATTCTGGAGAAGAGTGTTGACATGGTTGTCCGCAGGCGTGTGGATGCACATGAGGGGGATATCCAAAAGCCTTGCAGCGTCCACCGCGCGGTTGTGGTTCAACGGCATCAGGCCGAGCTTCACCTCGTTAATCCGTGAGGCCATAATACCCTCGGCGACATTAATCGGCACCCCGAACTTGGCCAGCACATCCTCCTGCAGGGACATAACCTGGTACAACGCCGACATGGCCTTGCCCTCCGGGTGATGGGCGATAATCAGGTCTATTTTGGTCCCGCGTGCACTCAGCCTGTCGGCCAGGAGCACTTCCGCCGTTTCCATATCGATCCCGGAAAGAACCCTGGTCACCTCACGCTCCGGGTCCCCGTAGAGGAGCCTGGTATCACCGTAAGGGTTAAACAATTTATCCTGGTCAAATTCCTTTTTTTCGTCTTCCTTCAGCTCATCATAGAGCTTCCTTTCTTTTTCAAGCAACTTCATTACCGTTTCCCTGGCACGTGGATCCTGCTCTATGCCCTTTTCAACCGCCAGCTGGTAAATCTCCTTGATCTTCAAACTGATAATCCTCCTTCGTCTTTTCTGAAAATGCAGGTACGAATTCATTCGGACAAAAGTTACATTAGATGCCCAAGTTCGGCGCTGGCGCGCCGTGTGCGATTGAAATGGCGCCCACATCACTTATATACGGGCGCCGCGGTAGCGGCGTGTGGAACTGGGCACTCAATCGTTTTTATCTAATCCTTCTACCTCCTGGATATAAAGGGGCTTCCCTCGAGGTAAAATCTCAGGGGCATTTCCGCCCCCTCTTTAATTCCAATGCGGGTTGTGGTTACAAATTTACCCGGCGTGGCTGCCCCTCCGCACACACATAGATGACCGCAGGTGAGATCGGCCCCGTTGTGCTCACGGGTAATTCCCATTGCCTGCACCAATCTGGCCGGCCCGCTGCATAAATCCCTCAACCGTTCACGCTTCCGCCTGGCTTGCATCAATTGTATCCCCTGCAGGGGCTCCAGGGCGCGTATTAAAACCGCCTCTCCGACCCCGGCCGGGGCGGTTACAGCGTTAAAGCAGTAGTACAGCCCGTAAATAAAATAAACGTAAGCGTGGCCGGGCGCGCCGAACATCACCCGGTTGCGGGGAGTCATGCCGCGGGAGGCGTGACAGGCGGGATCACCCTGGATGTAAGCTTCTGTTTCAACGATTTTTCCCGCGGTTACTCCATCCAGAGTCTCATGGACCAGGATGTTCCCGAGGAGTTTCCTGGCCACGTCAATCGTATCCCCGGCATAAAAAGAACGGGGCAGGATGCCGCCTCTCAAGTAGTACCGGTCAGGTTCACGGCCCGCCATTGTTTAACCCATACATCTCATCTTCTCCGTAAGTATTTGAGCAGTTTCTCGGCCGGCATGGTATTTACCACGTCTTCTTCTTCCAGCCAGGCCCGGCGTCCCACGGCCACCCCATAGGGCATTTCGTCCAGCCTCTTCAGGTCGTGAGCGTCGGTATTGATGGCCAGCTTAATGCCCTTTTCCTTGGCGCGGCGCGCATTGACATCGCTTAAGTCAAGCCGGTTGGGGGATGCGTTAATCTCTAATATAGTACCATAACCGGCAGCGGCCTCCAATACTCTTTCCAAATCCAGGGCATATCCCTCACGCTGGTTCAGCAGGCGCCCGGTTGGGTGGCCGATGATGTCCACATTCCGGTTCTCCAGAGCGGAGAGCAGGCGGGCTGTCATCGTCTCCCAGTCCTGTTTAAAGGCGCTGTGTACCGAGGCAACCACCACGTCAATTTCTTTTAAAACCTCATCCGGGCAGTCCAACTCTCCCTTTGGCAGAATATCGACCTCGATCCCGGTGAGTATCTGGAAATCCTCCTGTTTCTTATTAAGTTCCCGGATCACCTCATGCTGTTCGTGTAACTTATCCAGGGAAAGACCCCTGGCAATATGCAGGGAACGGGAGTGGTCGGTCACCGCCATATACTGGTAACCCTTGGCTTTGGCCCTGCCAGCCAGTTGCTCGATATCCGCCACACCATCGCTCCAGGTGCTGTGAACGTGCAGGTCCCCCTTGATCGCTTCAAGTTTCACCAGGTCGGGCAAACGCTTCTCCAGGGCCGCTTCAACTTCCCCCCGGTCTTCCCGGAGTTCCGGCGGTATGTATTGAAGGTCAAGCATGGCATAGATATCCTGCTCTCCCATCTTGCCCTGGGTCCTGCCCAACAGCGCGGCGGCCGCTGAGTTTTCCCTTTTTTCAAAGAGACCCTGCAGCTTTTCAAAATGGGCATGGCTGCCTGTATTCCTGAACAATGCCAGGGTGAAGACCTCTTCCGGCACAATTTCCAGTTCGACGGCGATACCACACTTGGTTTGAAACTTGGCCCCGTCGTAACCTTTTTCCAAAATATGACTAATCCTGTAGTGGCCGGCCAGGCTGTCGATAACGGTATTGGGGTCATCTGACGCCACTACCAGGTCGATATCCCCTACTGTTTCCTTCCAGCGCCGCAAACTGCCGCCCGCCTCAACTCTGGCAACACCGGGCAGCAGTCCCAGATAGCCTGTGAGTTCCGCGGCAATATTTCTGGCCAGATCCAAGAGTGCGCGGCCGGCCTGACTTTGGCGCAGTTCAATATTTCTCAGAATCTCGTCTTCGGTCCTGACGCCCAGCCCGGGCAGGTTCCGCAACCGCTTCTCCCGCGCGGCTGCAGCTAGCTCCTCCAGGCTGGTTATGCCCAGCTTTTCTCTGAGCATACCGGCCTTTTTGGGCCCAAGGCCCGGCAGGGTAATAATCTCAAGCAGGCCGGGAGGGAATTCCTCCAGCAGTTCCTGGTATTTTTTCAGGTTGCCCGTTGTCAATAGCTCATTGATTTTGGCGGCAATGTTCTTGCCGATGCCGGGAATTTTGTTCAACCTGCCGCCCTTCCAGGCATCTTTAACCGGCTCGTCCAGACCGGCCAGGATCCTGGAGGCGTTGCGATAGGCCCTTATTTTAAAATATTCCTCCCCTTTGAGTTCCAAAAGGTCGGCCAGCTCGTGAAATATCCAGGCTATTTCTTCGTTTTGCATATAGGACTGCCTCATTTCTAGCTTAAGATAATTATCTCCAGAAAAAGCAAGCAGTATTAAAAAACTCATGCAGGAGGCCCATGAGTTTTGCGGTCTCTTAATTTATATATAGCCGTCAAACCAAAAACTCATGAAAGCTTTCATGAGTTTTTTTTCTTGTTATGCTCTTCCGGAGGCTCAATAATTTTAACCAGATTATCATGTTCTTCCTGGAGTCTTTTCAATTCCTCGGCGATGTTGAGGGCAGCCAGAACGGCCGTCTGGATCCTGCTCAACCGCGGATTGCGTCCTGACAGGGCCTTCATTTTGCGGTTGACGTAATTAGCCAGCATGAGCAATTCTTCAGGTGAACTGTCCCCTTTCAGGGTGTAATACTCACCGAATATCTCGACTTCCACCCGGGACTCCTGACCAGCCATAGTAATCCTCCAGGTTAAAATTTATGTTTAGTTTCGCCATATTTCCTTTTTCTCCTGCACCAGACCATAATATTTCTACCCTGGAAACATTTCGACCGCTACAATGTCGCTTAAATGCTGGGTAATTATTCTTTAGGGCCTGCGTAACGGCAGGCCCCAAAGTTTGAATTCTTTATTCGAATTTCTCAGGCGCGCAGTTCGGCCCCGAACCCTTGGGCCAGAGAATTGGCTATCGCAGCGGTTCTTTCCGCAACCTCGGTATCGGTAAGGGTACGGTCCTCGGCATAGAACCGCAGGGAGAAGGCCATGCTCTGATAGCCTTGGGGCACCTGCCCGCCCCGGTATACGTCAAACAGAAAGACCGATCGCAACAGCTCGCCCCCCGCTCTGCGAATCGCTTCCACAACCTGCGCGGCCGGCGTCCCCTGCTTGATTAAAACCGCTATATCCCGTTCAACCGCCGGGAACCTGGGCAGGGTAGTGTATACGAACGGCCGGCCGGACACCTTAAGCAGTTGCTCCAGGTCCAGTTCAAAGGCTACCACCCGGTCCGGCAGCCCAAATTGCTCCAGGACATCGGGGTGAAGCTCACCAACAACGCCCAACCTGGTACCGCCGGCCTCCAGCCAGGCGGATCTGCCCGGGTGGAAACTGGGGTTTTCAAGCTCCGGCTGGAAATTGACCGGCTCAGTGCGCAAATAGTCGAAGAGGTTCTCCAACACGCCTTTTAGGTGGTAAAAATCGAGTTCTCGCGCAGGCGCGTTCCACCCGGCCATGGTCCGGCCCATGGCGGCGGCGGACAAAACCTGCCGCTCCTCCGGCAGGGAGCCTTCTTCCCGCGGGTAAAAAACACGCCCGATTTCAAATACGGCCCCGTTTTGCACCCGGCGGCTAAAGTTCCTGGCCAGCGTCTCAAGCAAACCGGGCAGCATCATCGTCCTCATAACAGAATGCTCTTCGCTTAAGGGGTTTTGCAGTTTGACCATTTCTCTAAAAGGACTATCTGCAGGCAAATTCATTTGATCCAAAACCCTCGGGTGGGTGAAACTATAGGTCATGACCTCATATAACCCGTCGCCGGCCAGGCTGTTGCGGATCCCGGCGGTAAGGGACTGTTCCCTGGTCTGCTTGCCCTGAATGGACTGGCCATAGGGGAGGGTTCCCGGCACCCGGTCGTACCCGTGCATACGGGCAATCTCCTCAATCAGATCGATTTCCAGGTTCACATCAACACGGTGGGTGGGTACCGTAACCAGCAGATCAGCGCCGGATTCCCTGACCTTAAACTGCAGACCGGTCAGTATTCCGGCAGCTTCCTCCTTTGGCACCTCCACACCAAGGATATAGGTGGCTCTGCCCGGCCTAAGAGATATGATTTTCTCCTGCAGGGGTTCCGGGCAAACGTCGATAATGCCGGATACAACATCGCCCGCCTCCATCTCCGTAATCAGCTGCGCCGCCCGGTTGGCGGCCCTGGCTGAGCCTCCTATATCAATGCCCTTCTCGAAACGCTGTGAAGCTTCCGACCGCAGCCCCAGGGCCTTTGAGGTTTTACGTATGCTGATGGGGTTGAAGAAGGCCGACTCCAGCAGTACGGAGACCGTTTTGGCGGTGACCTCGGTGGCCAGCCCGCCCATCACCCCGGCGATACCCACCGGACCGGACGGGTCCGTGATCGCCAGCATGTCGGGTGTAAGAACACGTTCGTTGCCGTCTAAGGATAACATTTTCTCCCCGGCTCGGCCCCGGCGCACAATAATGTGCCCGTCCTTCAACAGATTGTAGTCAAAGGCGTGCATGGGCTGGCCCAGTTCCAGCATGACGTAGTTGGTTACATCCACGATGTTGCTGATGGGCCGGATACCGGCGTTGCGCAAGCGCTGCTGCATCCACAGGGGAGAGGGCCCCACCTTGACGTTTTTAACCAGCCGGGCACAGAAGCGGCGGCACAGATCCGTATCTTCAATATCCACCCGCGCCTGCCCTTCAATGCTTTCCGGCAGTTCCTTAAAAGAAGACTGCGGTAGGCGCAAGGGACGTCCCAGCAGGGCGGCTACCTCCCTTGCCACACCGATCATCGATAAGCAGTCGCCCCGGTTGGGGGTGAGGTCCAGTTCCAGGATATGGTCATCCAGCCCCAGTATTTCTTTCGCGTCTTGTCCAAGGGGCGTGCCCGGAGGCAGGATCATGATGCCGTTGGCCTGTTCGGCGACCATTGTCTTCGGGTCGATCCCCAGTTCCTGACCGGAGCACATCATCCCCCTGGACTCAACACCCCTGAGTTTAGCTTTTTTAATAACCAAACCGCTGGCCAGCCTGGCGCCTTCCACCGCTACCGGGATGACGTCCCCTTCCCGCACGTTGGTGGCGGCGGTAATTATCTGCCGTTTCTCCCCACCGGTGTCGACACTGGTAACAACCAGCTTGTCTGCATTGGGATGGGGGCTGATCGATTCGATACGTCCGGTAATCACATTGCTGATACCGACGCCAAGTTCCGTGACGCCTTCCACGGTAACCCCGGCCAGTGTCAGGCGGTCCGCCAGTTCCTGCGGGGTAATATCAATTTCTACAAATTCCTGGAGCCATTTATAGGATACACGCACAGTGCTATTAACCTCCCATGTTATCATTAATGACAATCTATTAGAACTGCTGCAAGAATCTCAAATCATTATCAAACAGCAGCCGCATATCGTCAATGCCGTACTTCAGCATGGTGATGCGCTCGACCCCCATACCGAAAGCAAACCCGGTAACCTCCTCCGAATTATAACCGGACACTTCCAGCACGCGTGGATGCACCATACCCGATCCCAGGATTTCCAGCCATCCGGTATGGGAGCATACCCGGCAGCCATCGCCGCCGCAAATCACGCAGGAGATGTCCACCTCGGCGCTCGGCTCGGTAAACGGGAAAAAACTGGGCCGGAAGCGGGTCCTGGTTTTCATGCCGAACATAAGCCTGGCAAAAAGGTCCAGGGTACCCTTCAAATCGCTGAAAGTAATCCTGCGATCAACTGCCAGTCCCTCTACCTGGTTGAACATGGGAGAGTGGGTGGCGTCATCATCACGGCGGTAGACCTTCCCCGGGACTATGATTTTAACCGGCAGCTCCGGCGCGGTCTTCTCCATCGTCCGCACCTGGACAGGCGAGGTGTGGGTCCTCAAGAGAGTTTCGGGGCTGATAAAGAAGGTATCCTGCATATCCCGTGCCGGGTGATCTTTGGGCAGGTTAAGGGCCTCAAAGTTGTAGTAGTCGGTCTCAACCTCGGGCCCTTCGGCAATACTGAAGCCCAGGCCCAAAAATATGTCCTGGATTTCTTCCCGTACAATAGTCAGAGGGTGTTTACGGCCGCGCAGCACCGGTGTGCCGGGAAGGGTAATATCGATCCCCTCTTCTCGCAGTTTTTGCTCCTTGAGCAGTTCCTTTAAACCGGCAGTCCTTACCGCCAGCTCGCCTTCGATGGCATCCCTGACCTCGTTGGCCACCTGGCCGATACGGGGCCTTTCCTCGGAGCTTAACCCTCCCATGCCGCGCAGAATCTGGGTCAATTCACCCTTCTTGCCCAGTATTCTGACTCTGATTTCATTCAACTCATCCATGGTTCGCGCTTCTGCCAGAGCCTTGTGCGCCTCTTCATGAAGCCTTTTTAACTTTTCTTCCAAATGACAAACCTCCTGGCTGCTATATAAATGTATTACGAATCCTATAAAGATAACAAATTTTGCCTAACAATAAAAAAACCGCCCCCTCTACAGGGACGGATTATTTCTTTTCCGCGGTACCACCCTCTAGTTTATACCCGCTGAGCATAAACCCTCAATACCGTACGGGGCTTGACGCGCCCGATACTGTCTTCCGATAACGGTAGAAGCTCCGGCGACACCTACTGGTAAAACGTTCAGCTGCAGTTCCGGGGTGAACTTCAATGGACCTAATTCTGGGAGGGCTTCCAGTCCCTCGACCCTCCTTCCCTGAAGAACGCCGGCCACCTACTTTTCCCCTTCATCACAATTCGTCTATTTTTATAAAATTAGTGAACGGCTAACCTCCTGTAAAGTATGTAGGCCCTTACCGAACCGGTTGCCTCAAACAGCCTCCAAAAAAATTCGGCGGTTAAAAGCATTTAACCACAACCTTTCCTCAGTTTTTTGGGGACCTTTTGGGTTTGATTATACCATAAGCAAAAATTGATGACAAGGAAGTTTACAGAAAAATCGAACCCCGTCCGGCTCCTTAAAAATGTGGAAAAGTCTCTATTTTACTACGTTTGTCGCTGTCTTACGGCTTCATAGAGAAGGATCGCGGCGGAAATTGCCACATTCAGGGATTCGGCGCGGCCCGGCATCGGGATGCGAGCCAGCTCGGACACCCTGCCCAGAACGGCCTCGCCAGCCCCAGCCGCTTCTCCCCCAACAGCCAATGCGCAGGGCACGCTCAGGTCACATTCGTAGACAGCTCTGGCCGCCCTGGGTTCGCCGGCTACAGTTTTTATCCCTCGATCTTCGAGATAATCCATAACCGCTTCTGCCGCGCAGCCCTGTATCACAGGCAGGTGAAAAATCGACCCCATCGTTGCCCGTAGTGTCTTGGGGTTGTAGATATCCGCAGTGCCTTTCAGCAAAATGACCCCGTCTGCTCCCGCGGCATCCGCCGACCTGATGATGGCGCCGAGGTTGCCTGGGTCACGGACCCCGTCCACAAGCGCCAGCAGGGCGGGTTGACCGGTATCGGGCAGTTCCTCCAGAGAGTTGCTCCGCTGCCGGACTACCGCCAGGATTCCCTGGGGTGTCTCGGTAAATGCCAACTCCTTAAGCAGTGGCTCCTCCACCTCCAGCAGGGCTATCCTCCGGTTGGAGGCATTGCTGAGGAGTCTCTCGCCCCGCCCGTCCTCCGTAATTTTTTGGGAGTAAACCAGCATTTCCACAGGCCAGGCGGAATGAAGGGCTTCCTCAACAAAACGAATGCCTTCAACCAGAAACTTGCCCTCCTGGTCCCTGAAGCGCCGCCCTCCCAGCCGTCGCAGGTATTTGACATGCGGATTGTTTTTACCCGGCGCCATCCCGACCCACCTTCTCCTTCATCTCTAAAAATACACACAGAGCGCTTCAAAAAAACGAGGTGCGAATTTATTCGCACAAAAGTTGCATTAGATGCCCAAGTGCGGCGCTAACGCGCAGTTGGGCGATTGTTGACAGGGTGACAAGAACCCCGTCCCCCTGTCAACCCCGGATAAAGAATAAGCATGGTAATTATACCATGCCGGGACTTGCTGATAAGGTTGTCTGACTAAACGACAGCAACCTTACGTTAAAATCAGTTTATGGTAAAGCTTTAGCATGGTAACTTACAATGCCCGTTACCCGCTTATAGTTTAGCCTTGGCTATATCCACCAATTGCCCGAAAGCATGGGCGTCATTAGTGGCCATATCAGAAAGCATCTTGCGGTTGATATCGACACCGGCCAGTTTCAGGCCGTTCATAAGGCGGCTGTAGGAAATGCCGTTCATCCTGGCGGCGGCGTTAATCCTGGCTATCCACAACTTGCGAAAGTCGCGCTTTTTCACCCTGCGGTCGCGGTAAGCGTAAACCAGCGACTTCATCACCTGTTGGTTGGCTACGCGGTAAAGCTTGCTTTTGGCGCCCCGGTAGCCCTTGGCCAACTTAAGTATTTTTCTATGCCTATTACGTGAAACCACACTGCTTTTAGCCCGTGGCATATTACATTCCTCCTGTTTAACAACGTTATGAATTTAAGGCATCAACTTTTTCAGGCGGTTCATATCGGCCGCGCTTATAATTGTTGATTTGCGCAGGCCGCGTTTCCTTTTGGAGCTCTTTTTACCGAGAATATGGCTGTGAAAAGAATGAGAACCTTTTAGCAACCCGGTGGCTGTCTTTTTAAAACGCTTCGCAGCACCGCGGTGGGTCTTAATTTTAGGCATTGCTGCATCTCCCTTCTAGTTTTCTTGCTTCGGCGCCAGGATCATAATCATGTTTTTCCCTTCTAACTTAGGCACTCTTTCAACATTGCTCAGCTCTTTTAAATCTTCCGCCAGCCTTTTCAGCAGCTGCTGTCCGATTTGGGTATGGACGATCTCGCGCCCACGGAAGATAACAGTCGCCTTTACTTTATCGCCATCCTTTAAAAACCGGATCGCGTTTTTGGCCTTGACCTCAAAATCGTGGTCTTCAATATTGGGACGCATCTTGATTTCCTTGACGCTGATTATTTTTTGTTTCTTCCTGGCCTCTTTCTCACGCTTGCTTTGTTCATACTTATATTTCCCAAAATCCATAATCCTGCAAACCGGGGGTTTGGCGGCAGGGGCGATTTCAACCAGATCCTGCTGCTTCTCCTCCGCGAGTCGCAAGGCATCCCTGCCGGACATTATGCCGAGTTGGTTCCCTTCGCTGTCTACAACCCTGACTTCCCTCGCCCTGATCTCCTCGTTGATTCGGAAATCTTTTGTAATAGCTGGTTCACCTCCATCAAAATTTACCCAAATAAAAAAGCGGGCAAAATCCACCCGCTTAAATATCTAAACTATCAAGAACCTTATGGACTGCTATACAAGCGTCGTAAGGTGAGAAGCGGATGGCTTCTACTTTGTAAGTGTGCAATTGGACGAAAGTATTATAGCATACCCCACCTGGCACGTCAAGAAATTATCTCCAATACTGCAAGAGTTAGAAAAGCAGCTCCACATACCGCTTTGGCGGTAGACAAGGCAAGGGGACGGTCCTTCTGTCTGCCGTTCTCGAAAAGCCTTTGGGGTAGTGGGCAGGTGGTTATCCTCCGCTCACTTTGCAATTCTACATTTCAGTAAGAAGGGCGTCATATCGACCGCATCAACAGACTGCAGCCTGGCAGCTACGCGCTATTTTAGCTTTTCTGCAAGCAACGCACGCGCTAAGGAACGCATCCAAGTGCTCCGTTCGCTCCGGAAAACCACCTGCCCGCAAGTCAAGCCTTTTCGAGAACTTCCTCTTGGGGGATAAAAGTTGACAAGAACCCCGTCCCCGTGTCACACCTGATGCACTACCAATTGCATATAATTTGCAATCGACAAGGTAACTATGGTAATACCCGGAACCTCAAGAATTAGCCTTTTCTTCAATTTCACGCAAAAGGCTATCTTCGAACTCGCTCAGCGGGAGGGCTCCGAGGTCGCCACGGGCGCGGTGGCGGACGGCCACCGCGCCCTGTTCGGCCTCCTTGTCACCGACAACCAGCATGTAGGGAATTTTTTGCGCCTGGGCTTCGCGAATTTTATAGTTGATTTTCTCGTTGCGGGCGTCCATCTCCACCCGGACACCCTTTTGCTCAAGGCTGTCCACAACCTTACGGGCGTACTCAAGGTGGCGGTCGGTAATGGGCAGGACACGGGCCTGGACAGGGGCCAGCCAGGCCGGAAAAGCTCCGGCGAAGTGTTCGGTGAGAATGCCGATAAACCTTTCAATACTGCCGAATATCGTCCTGTGGATCATCACCGGCCGGTGCTTCTGGCCGTCCTCACCGACATAGGTAAGGTCGAACACCTCCGGCATCTGGAAATCCAACTGGATCGTCCCGCATTGCCAGGTGCGGCCCAGGGAATCTTTAAGGTGAAAATCAATCTTCGGCCCGTAGAAGGCGCCGTCCCCCTCGTTTACCTTATAATCGAGGCCCCTGGCCTCCAGGGCGTCCCGCAGCTCACCGGTGGCCTTCTCCCAGGTTTCTTCGGAGCCCATGGCTTTTTCCGGCCTGGTGGAAAGCTCCACTTGATAAGAGAAACCGAACACTTTATAGAAATCTTCTTCCATGTTGATGACCCCGATGATCTCATCCTTAACCTGGGAGGGAAGCATGAATATGTGGGCATCGTCCTGGGTAAAGCAACGGACTCTCATCAAACCGTGTAATGCGCCGGAAAGCTCGTGCCGGTGCACCAGCCCCAGTTCACCCATGCGAATGGGAAGCTCCCGGTAGCTGTGCAGCTTGCTCTTGTAAATCAGGATGCCGCCAGGGCAGTTCATCGGCTTGACAGCAAAATCACCCTCGTCGATCTTGGTGAAATACATATTATCGCGGTAATGGTCCCAGTGCCCGGACTGCTCCCAGAGGGCTCTGTTCAAAATAATCGGCGTGCGGATCTCCTGGTAGCCCCTTTTTTTGTGCTCCTGCCGCCAGAAGTCCTCCAGTTCGTTGCGCAGTATCATTCCCTTGGGATGGAAAAACGGAAAGCCCGGACCCTCGTCATGAATGCTGAAAAGATCCAGTTCCGCGCCGATTTTTCTGTGGTCGCGCCGCTTGGCTTCCTCGAGCCGGAAAAGGTGCTCGTCAAGCATGGATTTCTTGGGGAAAGAAGTGCCGTAAATCCGCTGGAGCATTTTGTTTTTCTCGCTGCCCCGCCAGTAAGCGCCTGCCACACTCATCAGCTTGAAGGATTTCAAGCGCCCGGTCGAGGGCACGTGCGGCCCCATGCAGAGGTCGGTAAAATCACCCTGGCGGTAGCAGGACAGGCCAACATCCACAGGCAGGTCCTCAATCAGTTCCACCTTGTAGTCCTGGCCTGCCTCCCCAAACTTAGCCAGCGCGTCAGCCCTGGTCAGTTCGGAGCGTTCAAAGGGCTTATCAGCCTTAACAATGGCCTCCATTTCCTTTTCGATCTTGGCCAGATCTTCCGGACTGAAGGGCTCCTTGGTGTCAAAGTCGTAATAAAAGCCGTCGGCAATAGCCGGGCCGATAGCAAACTTAACGCCGGGGAACAGCTTTTGCACCGCCTCGGCCATGACATGAGCCGTGCTGTGGCGGAAAACCTGTTTGCCCTCATCGTCTTCAAAGGTCAAAAATGCAACGTTGGCGTCACTGTTCAATGGAGCCCCCAGGTCAACCAGCCGGCCGTCCACCCTGGCTACCAGCGCTTCCTTGGCCAGACGCTGGCTGATACTCCTGGCAATATCCATAAGCGTTGTGCCCGCCTGGTACTCCCTGGCCGAGCCGTCCGGCAGGGTTACTTTCATATTGCCGACTTCACCCAAAACCAACACATCCTTTCATGAAAAACAAAATCGCCCCTGACAAAAAGTCAGGGACGGGATTTCCGCGGTTCCACCCTGGTTAGGAAAATACAAATTCCTCGCTCACGCAGATAACGGTTGCCTCCGTCGCGGCCTACTCGTCAGTTCGGCCGGCAGTTCCAAGGTGGTTTTTCAGTCCACCCGCATCCAAAGGCGCTTTCAGCCTTATGGCGCCTTCTCTCTTTGGCCGGTGTGAAACTTACTCGTCCTTATCATCACTCGTTTAACACTATTCTTACAGTATTATATTGGCTAAATCCTTCATTGTCAACAAAGGCAAACCGGTTCAATTAAAGACCAATGGCTTGTGAAAGAAATGCTTCAGACATTTATTCAGGGCTCTGTACACAGAACGCAACCAGGACACTCGCTCACCCGGCCGGTAAAAACACTTTTAATCGTTTCCAGCGTCGCGTTATGGTTTTCTTTACTGGCCCGGTGGATGTTTATTTTCCTGGGAGCGATGGTGATCAGAGCGCTGATCAGGAGGTCTTCGTAGTTTAGTTCATTTTCCAGCATATCCAGAAAAAAACCATCCATGTAATCACTCCGGACCGGCTGCATTTTATCGTCAAAAAGCTTGAAGCTGCCGGATTCAGAGATGCACAAATGGACCATTTCCATGCGCGGTTCCTGAACTTCTACAAAATACTGCAATAGCTGAATAAATTCACGGTACTCCCTCTCCATTAAAAATTCGTCAACCGCTTTTTCGGTGGCGTCCCGCAGCTCGGCCAGGTATTCCTTCAGTCTGAAACGGATGAATCCGTCGACGATAATGCGGTTATTATAGTTTAAGAAATCTATGATTTTTTGATTAATACGGTTCTTCCGGCTCAGCCAATAGAGCGTGTTCTGGGCTTCCCTGCCCTCACGGTTGATGTGGCGCAACGAATAGTCAAAAATAAGCTTCTTTTCTTCGTCACCAAAGTAATAATAGTTTTCCCGGATAATGTCTTTTAAAAGGGCATCCTCCCAGTGATTGAGAATGACGTCGGAAATTATTTCAGCCAGTTGCTGCCTAAGAAGGGTTTGGATATGCTCGTCGTTTGACCCGCGCTGAGCCTCTCCAGCAATGCGGCAGGAGAGAAAGGTGAATTTACCAGCCGGAGACTCTTCCAGGTCCACCTTCAGACCTTGTCCTTCACACCGCTTCAGCTGACTGCCGAGTTTGGCCTTGAACAGCTCCATGTGCTGCGTGGCTCCGATGGATATGGTCTGCGCCACTATGATCACTCCCTGCCTGTTACTACACCAGTTGCCGCGGGAAAACAGGTCAGCCGGCTTTTTAAATCTTCCTGGTTCAGTATAGACAGAAAGAACGGCCCCTATGCCATGCAAATTATTTTAAGAAATCCAGAAATTTTGGCTTAATATAAAAGGGGCTTATAAATTCATACAAATTTCAAGATCTGAAAGTGCGGATAAATTTGCCCTACAAACCTGTAAGGCGTAGGGTGTAATGTATACTGCATTTCTATGGGGTTGTGTGCGAATGAATTCGTTAGACTCTCAACTCGCTCAGCCGCTTGACTCTGTCTTCAATGGGCGGGTGGGTGCTGAAGAGCCTGGCCATGGATGCGCCGGAAAGTGGGTTGACGATAAACATGTGCGATGCTGCCGGGTTGACCTGCATCGGGGTCCTGTGAGCCGCGCTTTCCAGCTTCAAAAGGGCGTTGGAAAGGCCTCCGGAATTACCGGCAAAGCGGGCTCCGTCCTCATCCGCCATGTATTCCCGCGAGCGGGAAATGGCCATCTGGATAATCATAGCCGCGATGGGTGCGATAATGGCCAGCAGGAGCCCTCCGATCATACTGCCTCCACCCTCTTCGTCATCGCGGCCCATACCGAAGATGGCGCCCCACTGGATGATGTTGGCCAGCATGGAGATCGCCCCGGCAAAGGTGGCGGCAATGGTCCCTACCAGGACATCCCGGTTTTTAACATGGGCCAGTTCGTGAGCCAGTACACCCTCCAGTTCGGTTTTGTTTAATATCCGCAAAAGCCCCTCGGTAACGGCTACCGCCGCATGAGCAGGGTTCCTGCCTGTGGCGAAAGCATTGGGCTGCGGTGAAGGAGTGATATAGATGCGGGGCATAGGCAGCCCAGCCCGCTGGGTCAACCGGCGTACGATGGCGTAAAGCTCCGGAACCTCTTCCTCAGAAACCGGCTGCGAGCGGGTCATTTTAATAGCCACTTTGTCGCTGTAATAGTAGCTGAAAAAATTCATACCCAGCGAAATAAGGAAGAACAGCATGGCGCCGTTACTGCCTCCGACTGCATTTCCGATTAGTACAAGGATGACGGAAAGGCCTGCCATCATCAACCAGACTTTGAAGTTATTCATTAAGTAAGCCTCCTTATCTCAAGTTTTAACAGTTTCCTAACATTTTAACCAATTAAGTTCCGAAGACGTCCATTCCCTCCTTTTATAATACCACCGTCAGGGCCAAAAGCAAAAATATCCCATAAATCGCTGCCGGGTAAAACATCACTGTGGCTTTCAGCTCTTTTTGCCTTTTGACAAAAAGGAAAATCGTCAGGCTTGATAACAACGCCAGGCCGGCGCTCAGTGCAGCCAGGGGGGAAATTATCCAGGGCGTAAATAAAATACCGATGATGGGGATAATCGTGCTCTGAAAAACCATGGCTCCTGTTATGTTGCCCATAGCCAGGGTATCTTTACCCCCTTTTACCCAGATCACACTGTTGAATTTTTCCGGCAGTTCGGTAGCTACCGGTGTGATTATCAGAGACAGGATCAAGGCTGGAGCCATCAAGCTGGTCGCCAGGTTGCCCAGAGCTCCCACGAAATAATCAGCGCCGACGACGATAAGCGCCAGGCTCACCGCGATTTGGGACAGCATCACCCAAAGCGGCGGCTCCCCTTCTCTTTTCCAGAAATACAGCGGATCAATATCCAGCTCGGACAAAGTGTCCCCGTCCCCGAGGGTGATCTTAACATAAAAAATGTACCCCAGGAGCAGAATAACCGCTACCATAATCTTTAGGGGCTGGATGGGCAAAAAGGCCGCCGCCACCGCCAGGCTATAGAAGAAGATAAAATATTTCAGGTCCCTCATCAGTATAGAATTTTTTACGTCTATACAGCGGCTTCCTCCGTCCCGGCAGTAGAACATCTTCGAGATCCCCACCACCCCGAAGGCCAGCGTGCTGAGCATGAACGGAGCTCCCAGAATAGCGCCAATACCCACCTCATGGGCGCTCCCGACCGGGCCGAACAGGATCGCGATGATCGGGACCATGGTTTCCGGCAGCGCCGTACCGACCGCCGCCAGCACCGACCCTACAGCCCCTTCGGACAGGTTCAACTTTTTACCCAGCCACTCGATCCCGTTGGTGAAGGTTTTAGCCCCCAACAAGATGGCCAACAGACCTGCAGCCAGCACCATAATATTCACAACCATCTATGCTAACACCTCCTTTGCAAAATTTAAAAACAAAAAAACCTCCGCATTTCCACTGCTGAAAATTACGAAGGTCTTGCCATACCTTTGCAGACGCAAGAGCCGGGTGTTATCCAACACCGTACTGACGACCCCTGCTCCGGGATAAACCCGGTGGCTACTCCCCTTGTATCTGGTAAGATTGTCTATACACTATTATTGCCGCATTTTAAGGACAAGTCAAGAAGTATTTAAGGAGACGGTATAAAATAGTTTACAAACAAAAACATTCATTCTGAATTGGCTTGATGTGGGTGCGATTTCAAATCACACTCGCACTGCAAGTAAGGGGTTTCTACTAATCCTTATATATACTATAATACTACTTTTCTCGGGGGTCATGTGCAAATGAATTCGCAACCACATTGACAATACAGCGTATATGCTTTCCCTGTCCGCTACCGCCCGGCGCCTGCACTGCTCCCGCTCAAGTAGCCGGTGGAGAAAGCGATTTGCAGGTTGAAGCCCCCGGTCAAAGCGTCTACATCGATGACCTCGCCGGCAAAATATAGCCCCCTGATTATTTTCGACTCCAGCGTGGAGGGGTTGATTTCTTTGACGCTAACCCCGCCGCATGTCACAATAGCCTCGTTAAGCGACCGGGTACCGGTCACTGTCACCGCCAGGTTTTTCAGGGCGCTCACCAGCTCCTCCCGTTCGCCTCTGGTCACCTGGGCTCCCTGCCTGCCGCCGTCAACCCCCGCCAGGACGGGTATAACCGGCGCCAGCCGTTGAGGGAGAATAACGCTCAGGGTGTTTTTCAGAGACCTGGCTGGGTTTTGCTGTAAATGATCCTGCAGGAGCTTATTGAGCCGTTCACCCGGCCAACCGGGTTTAAAATCAATTATTAAGTCCAACGGAAAACTGAAATGTTTGGTCAAAAAGCTGCTGAGGTTTAAAACTGACGGACCGGACAGGCCGAAATGAGTGAAAAGAAGCTCACCGGACTGCTCCGCTTTGGCCCGGCCGCCAGCGGCCACGCGCAGCATCACATGATCCAGAGCCAGCCCCTGCAACTCCCGCACCCAGCCATCCCGTACTACCAGCGGCACCAGAGCGGGCCGTGGTCCAACAATGGTGTGCCCCAACCGGCGGGCAAACCGGTAGCCGTCCCCGCTTGAGCCGGTCTGTTGGTAAGAGGCGCCACCGGTAGCAACCAGCACGCTCCGGCCTTTAACCGTGCTGTTATCAGACAGAAGTGCGCCGGCGGCCTGCCCGTCCCTGGACAGCAACTGCCTCACACCGGAATTATACCGGACTTCCACTCCGCTGTCCTTAAGGTGTTTTTGCAAGGCTTTAAGAACATCGCCGGACTGGCCGGAGGCGGGAAACACCCTGCCGTCTGCCTCCACCCTGGCTTGAACGCCCAGAGTCTTGAAGAGCTGCACTAAATGGCGGCCGGCAAAAGCATTTAGAGCGCTGTATAAGAATTTCCCGTTCGTAACTATATTTCCGCTAAAAGCCTCACCGTAGCTGTCGTTCGTAAAATTGCACCTGCCACCGCCGGTGATTGCCAGCTTTTTGCCCAGCCTGTCATTCTTCTCCAGCAGAACAACCTTTAAACCCCTTCTGGCAGCAGTGGCCGCCCCCAACATACCGGCCGGCCCGCCGCCTATAACAACCAGGTCATACTCCACCGGCCTCACCTCCGGTAAGTTCCATTTTTTTCTTTCATTATAAACGCAAAAACGACAAAAACAAAATATGCCGGAGAAACGCTGCAATATAACCAAAATAAAACCGGAGCATTAGATCCCTGGTACGTTGTTAATCCAGTGTCATTTGTTACAATATGTATAGGTATCAAAATAATGAGGGAAGGGTTGGGGATGTACGAGCTGATCCAGGGGGTTACGGAGACGGAAAAATATTTTGGAGATAAGCTGGCTGTCGTCTACAAGTTTGGCTGGGGTATCAAAATAATAGGTTTCAAGTACGGTAACCATTTGGATCTTAGAGTACTGACCATAGGCAACAACCACAAACGAAAAGGGCTTGGTGAAGGGGCGCTAAGACAGCTCCGGCCCCGCTTCAAGACCATTACGGTAAACGAGATCTATGAGGAGGCGCTGCCCTTCTGGTTGAAAATGAAAGAACGCGGGTTGATTGACCACATAGGGACAGTCAAGCTAACCCGCGTCTACGATCATGTCGATGCTTAATCACTTCCCGGAACCCGGACGGTAGGCCAGACCCTCCGCCAGCGCTACCAGTTCGCCCTTTTCATCCGTTACCTCCAGGCGGTATAAGCCGGTTTTCCTGGTCTGGTTTTCCTCGCGGGCAATTCCGGTAAGCAACGCGCCGCTGGTAGTGGCCTTTAGATAGTGTATGTTCACGTTGAGGCCCAGCGCTACGGGACCGTGCGAGTTGCTGGCCGCCGCGAATACCAGGTCCGCCAGGCCGAATACGGCGCTGCCGTGCGTAACCCCGGCGCCGTTTAAGAGTTCCGGGGTGACTTTCATGGTAGCGCGGGCGTAACCTTCCTTCATCTCAATAAGTTCAATTCCCAGGTGCCGGGCGAAGGCATCCTTGGCCAAGCGTTCCCTGCCCGTTTCAAAACTGTCTTTCGTCTTAACTCACACCTTCCAAATAAACGCATCATTCTACCAGAAAAAGACCTTCTCATGAAGATCTCTTTTTATGGACATATTTATAGTAAACAAAGATAAACAACCCATAGAGCGGCACCATCAACCACAGCTTGAGCCTTTCGTTAATGGGCAGGGCGAAAACTATGAAACCCAAAGCTATTACCGCCCAAACCGGCCAACTCCATTTGGCAGCTTCTTTTTTTCCAACTTTTTTCAATTTCATCACCCGGTTTGAACTTCTACATTATTTGCAAAATTCCTCCAGGCAGATGGCTTATTAACCCTGTTTTTTCTTGTAATCTTCAATTGCGGTGTGCAGAGCATGGGCAGCCATGTTGGAACAATGCATTTTTTGTTCCGGAAGCCCGCCGAGCATGTCCGCTACCGTTACATCATTAACCTGCAGGGCTTCCTCGAGAGTCATCCCTATAACCATTTCTGTCAACATGCTGCTGGTTGCAATAGCGGCTCCGCAACCAAAGGTTTTAAACTTGATGTCTTTAATTCTATTGTCTTCAACCTTAATCGTAATCTTCGTGGTATCGCCGCAAGTAGCGTTCCCTACATCTCCAATACCGTCGGCGTCAGGGATCTCTCCCACATTGCGGGGATTAGTAAAATGGTCGATTACCTTCTCGGTATACATTATAGAGGCCCCCTCATTTATGAAGAAATTTAAAAATACCAATTGTACAGCCTTCCGTCTTGGCATATCGTAGCACGGCACTCGGGTATTGTCAATAACTGACTACATAGAGGCTAATAGCGAAAAATGACGGTCGTATTGAAAAGATTAAGTCTATTTTTTAACCCTTGAGAATATACTTTACAACCTTTGTAGCTAAAGCGGGTGAACCATTGGAAAAAGGATTTTTCACCTTTCGTGAATATATGAAAAAAGACGACCTGCTGACTGCATCCATGGAAGATTACCTGGAAATGATTTACCGGTTGTCCCAATATATTGGTTTCACCAGGATCCATGACCTGGCGGCGGCACTAAACGTGCAACCTCCTTCCGCTACCAAAATGGTCCAAAAGCTTGCTGACGCAGGCGTTGTCAATTATGAGAAATACGGCATAGTATTATTAAACGATAAGGGTAAGGAAATAGGCGAAGCCCTACTGGAACGGCATCAGATTATCGAAGACTTTTTAAAGCTGTTGGGAATAACCGAAAACGTGCTTGAAGAAACCGAAAAAATCGAGCATACCATCAGTACCAAAACCCTGGAGTGTATAGCCGATTTTGTCCAATTCTTAAAAAACAGCCCTGATTTAATCAAAGCATTTGAAACCTACAGAAAGAATAAATGGAAGTCCGGGTAAACTGGACTTCCATTTATTTGTCACGGTAACAATATTTCATCAATCCATGTCCCCGCGTGGGGGGGGCGACCAAAGTATTACGGCACAGCGGTTGGCAGCAATTTAGTTTCAATCCACGCACCCCGCAGGGGGTGCGACTTAATGGCCCGCTTTGGCGAGCAGACCATAATTGTTTCAATCCACGCTCCCGCACGGGGAGCGACTACGCCCGAAGGCTGAAGGTATTTAACCCGTCTTTGTTTCAATCCTCGCTCCCGACGGGGAGCGACGAGCTTTTTCATAGCTGTCAACCATGCTGGCAATGTTTCAATCCACGCACCCGCAGGGGGTGCGACTTGAGGGGGTTATTACATGGGACAACCCCCGGAACACCATACCATTTTGGTCTTCCATTTAATAACAAAAATGTACTTGCATGCTTCTTGCATATAACAGACATTCCATCTCCAGGGTACCACCGGCCCCTGTTTTCTGTTTCCACTACCACCGGCTACATCCACCCCGTCAAGCCTACAGCAACCCCCAGCTACACACTTTGACACATTACCCGTAACAGTAAAGATTATATTGCCATAACCAATTCAGACTTGCTGTTTTCCGGTCTATGCCTTCCCGGACCACCAAAAGGTTAGTTATACCGCCCCCAGTCACCAGTATTTTACCACATCATCCCCCACCAACCATTCTTTCATAGAAAAAAACAACCTTACAGAATCCCCTGTAAAGCCATTATAAAGTACTTCCCAGTATGATTCCCTTTCCCGTTCTTTTATCGCTTGCCACAGGGAAAATGTGAAAGCCGTCCAGGACCAACCTTCACAGTCGGTTTAATTCATCGGCTAACGGCTACCCCGGCCTTCTCAGGTAAGAACCACTTACCACCGTCCGGTTAAGCCCGACAAAATCCATAAAATAATAATTTTACAGCTATTTGAGAATCGGAAAATCGTTGATTGGTAGATCTGATTCTCCTTTTAATAGGTAATTACAAAATCTTTCTACTATCCTCCATGCTCTTCTCATAATCTCTACCCTGTCATCACCTGAAACAGGCAACGTCTTGCCATGTGCTTCAATTGTCCTATACTTTTCTATAAACATGATATATTCTTTTTCGATAGATAGAGATTCTCTCATACGCTGCCATAAGATGTTTTTATCCTCAGAATCTGATATTCTAAAGCTTTCTCTAATGCTTTCAATAGCACGATAAGCAAATAAAGCAGTGTCATGAGGTGACCTAATTGTTTCACGTAAATCCCCCAAGGCCCTACGTAGATAGTCAGTTTTTGGTTTACCAGAAAAAAGTATTTTAAATAGCTCAGCATTTGAAAAATTACGTGTGTCTTTTTCTTTCTCAAGTTCAGTAACACCTACTCCAAAAACAATCATACTACTATCAGGAAGCATCACTGATGTTATCTCAACGTCATAACCACATGCCAATAAATATCCTAATCCATCAACCAAACTTCTAACAGTGCTTTCTAAATAATTTTTCATAGTACCAATATCGGGATTACCTCTCAATATTTCTACTTTTGCTGATATCTGAGATAAGATAATATTAATAATCACTTTGAAATCAAAATCATTATATTTAACTTCCAAAATTAAAGGACTTGCAAATTGAACATTAGCTCTTTCAGGCAATACCTTTCCGCTAAAAATATAAATATCGCTCATTCCTTCAACTCCCCGTTTTTGAATAAAATAAATTGATTTCCATATTCGATTGACATAGACAAAATCCTTCCAGTAATCAGCAATATTACCTATTCTAGTCGGCTGGGCTCCGCCCTCCAAGGTTTTCATGGCTTTTGTAACGTCATTATTTATACTTATAATTAATTTGACTTATTAACTCCTTAAATCATAACAAAAACCCCTACCTCAGGAGTTTACCTTTTTACTCTTATATCTCTTTTTCCAATATTCCGCACACTCAAGGTAGTAAGCTTAAAAAGTTATTTGTTAGCAAAAAAATATCAAGTAGAAAAGTCCTCCTATATAGGGGAGGATTATTTTTTTGTTTTTGCCAATAAAAATTTATTTAATTAGGGCTTGCTGAACAGCCAAAAATTCCAATAATACCAAGGGATTGAGGGTACTCTTGTCGAATTATTATCCAAGGAAAACAAGCTAAAATATGCAAAAAGCTTGCACTTTGGAGGTCAAAAAATGTACCGACGTCCCACTGAGCAGATGGTTATTGAAGAATTTGTACTCCCTTTCGAAGGAAAACTTGATGCCAATAACCGCTGGGTGAAACTGGCCGAGATGATACCTTGGGAACAGATCGAAAAGGACTATGCCGATCTTTTCCCGTCCAGTACCGGTACAATAGCAAAGCCTT
>NZ_QFGB01000043.1:0-36430 GCF_004369245.1 Pelotomaculum sp. FP
TCGCACACTCTTCGCTAATCAGAGCTGCAAGCTGCATTTCCTTTTCGTTTAACTGTGTCATGGTCATTTCTCCTTTTTGTTTTATATTGGAGATTATTCCCATTTACACAGTTGAAAATACAGCCTCTCATAACCAATTTCAGGTACGGGATAACTTGGAAATAGCTCAACCCTACGTGCTGGATCCGGCGCTGTACTGGACACCTACACCTGAATCTGGATGGCTGTCAGAAAACTTCTAATATCTATATTGGAAATGTTGTCAACAACCCCGTCCCCGTGACCGACGTGACCGACCGATGTAATTAGCTCAAATAATGATTTTCCTTTAATATTTCCAGATATTGAGATAATTGCGAGTTATTAAATTTTGTGCCTTTAATCCTTTTAACACCGTTAATTATATCAATATCACTTTTTCCTTCGCTACCAACCAAGTTGCATGCAACATAATCTAAAGTTGCAATTCCCTCTAATTCAAAGGCTGTCTTATTGCCAAATCTACTTATCACATACTCAACAGTTTTCTTGTCCTCAGAAGAAAGCTCTTCCCCCTCACACCTAGAGGAATCCATAACACTAATAGTATGGGTTCGCCCTGTAGTATCTATTTCTATTACCTCATCACTTTCCAATCTATGCAAAATATTATCAAGCTTAGCGCTATAAGGTCCAAAAAAGTGTATATTATACCCTAAATCAAACTCGACGCCTTTTCTCTCAATTAAGTACATTAATTTCTGGACTGCCTTTTTACCAAGTTTCCTATCTTCGCAGATACTTTCCAAAGTTTTAATATAACGCCTCAGATTATTCACCATATTCCCCCTCTCAAAGAGTTTCAATTAATACTTTTTAAATATTCGATTGCATCATTACCTTTTTCCTCGCACACATAAAGTCTTTCTATATTTATTTTTTCGGTCAAATTTGAAATAATATGCGACTCATCAGAAATCGTACTTGGCTGATCAATTTTCTTGTTTACTATCACAATAGCCTTTTCGTTTTCTATGTCAACTTTCATTGGAATTTTATGCGGCATCTTATCGGCAGAATAATCCTCAATAAAAAATTCAGCGCCAAATTCTTTGAACAACAGCTTTTTCTGACTTTCAAAATACCGCTTATCTCCCGATTGAGGATGAGGCTTTGTTTCTAATATAGCAGGAAAAACTGACCGCTGGATTATTCTCTTGCAATCAACAACATCATTAAAATGTTCCTTCATTAGTTGAAAGACTCTACTGTCATCCCATTTAATATATTCGTCAACAGAATCAGGATATGTACCATTAGGTAGTATTTGTTCTAATGCACGCGCAAAAATAATATCAAAAAATCTTCTGGTTCTATGAAAATATACTTGCACAAACATAAAGTATCTTGCTAAAACGAATTCCTCAAACGCTTGAACTCCACCATGTTCAATCGCCAAACGTGGAATTCCTTCCTGCAAAAAAACCGTTAAACAAGAAACCAATCGCTCGACATCAAATTTGCCGTAATTAACCCCACAATACAATGAATCTCTTAACAAATAATCCATTTTGTCACAATCCAATTCACTGTCCATAAAGCTATTTAAAAATACAAACTCTGAGTTTTCGCCAGCATCTCTACCATTATATATGCCACAAATTAGTTCTGGAGTAATATCATATTTTTCTCCATACTGTTGAGCATATTCTTTTCCGATCTCCCGAATATAATCTGCTATACATGTTTCTTTAATTATTTTTTCTGTGAAATCCTCATGTTTTAATTTACCAGGAAAGACCACTTCAGATGCATGTGAGAATGGTGCATGCCCCAAATCATGAGTCAATGCAATGACCCTTAATATTTGTTCATACCAAGCTATCTTTTCCTTCGATAAAAAATCTGGATTTTTACTTACAACCGAGCGAAACGCTTTCGTTACTAAATGCATTACTCCCAAAGAATGACCAAAACGAGTATGCTCAGCTCCATGGTAAACTAAGTTGGTTAAAGCAAGTTGCTTAATATTTCTTAATCTTTGAAATGGAGCAGAATCAATTATTTTATTTTCAAGAGGTTTTACCTCAATAAATGCATGCACCGGGTCTCTATATCTACTAAGGCTCAAAAAACCACCTCCGCGTTCGCATACATACGCTTTAATTATAACACATGACGTTGCAAAAAGGTTATTTAATCCAACAGAAAGAGGGCCTGCTGTTAGAAATTTGGAGCACCTCAAGATCCTTGCATATGTCAGTCAAGCTCTTCATCCCCCTGGCGCCGCTTTGCGCTGCGGCGTTTTGCGCCAATAGTCCCAGCACAAGAAACACCACCCCGTGCATGTACGCGCGGGCCACGGAGTTGATGCGCTCGATCAGCTCCAGCTTCTCCGGTTCCGTGATTTTCGCTTTGGTAAGCTTTATACAGCTTATGCTGAGCATCCGGCATGGTGAGTACGGGAGAGTTTTCGATCAAAGGCAGATTAACAATTTCCTGTATAAATCAAAATCCTGTTATTAACTATTTTGATTGTCTTAACCCCTTCAGGCAGCAGCGCAGGTAATGCGTTTTGCTGAAAAGCAAATGACCATTGGTAAGCTGTAACAAAGGGATTTCCCCTTTGAATCGTCAGGTTAAAGCTGTCATAAAAATCCTGACCCAGATTAGAAAAATTCTTTCTGCTATACAACATACTTTCCATAGAAGGGGAAGTAATGTGAACATTTTCTGCCCTTCTTATATATTCAATAATCTTAAATATTAATTCATCTCCGCAGTCACAGTACACATTATGGAGCAGTCCAACCGTTGTAAACACAATAAGAATCTCTGGAATATCTTCTAACAATCGCTCTTTTCCAAGATGAAACAGAGCATATATAGCTGGCGCATCAATAACAATCGATTCATTTTTAGGGATAAGAATTTCTGTGTTTTTACTTATTGCTTCGAGTGCAATATTTTTAATATGATTTGCTTTGACGTTGCCATTAACTTCAGTTCTCTTCTGAAGAATATCTAATTTTCCCTCCACCTTTTGCACTAAGATATTGGATTGCTGATCCACGTGTCCGTTAGCCTTATACAAATTTAGATAATATCTAGATTTTTCTAAATCATTATAATGGAGATATGCAACAGAGGCATAATATGCGTATATTGTTTCACCATAATAACGATATTTTTCATATATATCCAGCGCACTCTCTATAATTCCACTGAAATCATTTAGTCTTACCTTTAAATCAACTTCTATAACCTTACGAATATCCGATCCGCACATGTATTTTACCTTATTTGAATATAGCCAATATGCTCTATCAATGTTATTAATTTTCATCAAATAATCATGGTAAGCAAGATAAAAGCTATCCGGATCTTGATTCACAAGTTCCGGCTTGTCCTTAAGGACTTCCTCATATATATTGCCTATAGAATGAACTTGCCCTGTCCTCCGATAAAAGGTTATCAAGATATTGTAGTTTATAACCGATGGCTCTTGGTTAATGATATCCCGGATCGTCCTTTCTGCTTCTGCGTATTCTCCATTCACTTCATAATAAAAGCTTTTAATTATCTGCATCTTATCACTATGGTTCCAATGTTCTGAATACTTCACAAAATAATCATTAAACCGATCCTTTGCTTTAGCATTCAAAAGAGTGGCTAGAAATTGAATAAGAATATCCTCATTATCTTTATAGATTTTATCCACAATTGGTTTCAAAGCCTGAATTGCATGCTCAGTCATACCACGCATGTTGTAAAACTCGCTGGAAATTAAAGCTTTATCCGTTTCATTTAGCATATTGATATCATTGACACTACTCTTGTTCAATTGAATATTATTAATTGCCTTCATCCGGCTTATTTCATATAAGTCATCGCCACAATACTCTATGAGTTGATCGGACATCCGGTCAAAATCCATGATTCTCCTCAAGTAAAATAAACTTCTCAAGTAAGGGATTGCAACTCTTGAATGGATTCCCCGCCGTACACTTCCTTTAGCTCTGGCAAACCCAGCTTCAAAATATTCTACTGCTTTACTTAAATCATTTAGATTGACGGCATTTATCTTAATCGTAATACCATCATCCGCTTCTCCAATAGCCTTAAAATAGGTTGCTATTCCCAGGTCTTCAATATTAAAAATATTATCATCGATTTCATATGCTCTTCGCAGTAGCCGAAGCGCATCGCCATACATTTTGTAATGCAGCGCGATTTCTCCAGTTAAACGGTAAATAAACTGACGTTGATCGTCGTCTTCAGTATTAACAATCAAATCCATATCCTCATTCAAAAGCATATCAAAAGCTCTTTCATAAGGAATTTCAGTACAAATGTTTTCAGTATAAACCTTTAAGCCAAGGAGCAGGGGATCCTCAGGAGCCATTTCATACCACTCATTAGCCGTTTTATAAGCCGATTCAAAATCACCAATATTAAATTGATAATCAACGATGCAGGATAGAAGATCTATATCATCTTTGCATTTTGGCAATTTCATAGCAGATTCAACCAAAGAAGCCGCAGAAGGGTAATCTCGAATCAGGATATAACAATAAAGCATCCCCTTTATAAGCATCTTCTTATCCTCAGTTGAGAGAGGTTCAAAAATACTCCCCTGCAGAATTCGGTTGTATTCAGCAATTGCTTCGTCTATCTGACCATTTTTCTGCAGCTTTTTGATCTCTTTTACTTTATCGTATATAGTAGAATCCTTGGAAGGAAGAGATTCAGTTGGATCTACAAGTGTCAGACACTCAGTTTTCACACTCATCATACTTTGAGGCTGATAAATTGTTCTCTGATCACTGCCTTTCAAAATCTGACTTTGTGCTTCTTGCTCATCTATTTGATCACTTACACTTATAATCTCATTGAGTATTTCACGAATACCTTTTATGTGGTCCCCGTTATCAGTGGAATATCTTAAGATCTTTACATCATATCGCTTCTCCATTTCAAGGCGTTTTTCCACCGATATATTAGCTAGTAGTATAAAATGTCTAGCTCTCAATCTTTCACTGCTTACTTCTAACACTTGCTGTATATATTCATCGTCCAAAGAGACCCCAATAAAAAGCAATACGTATCTTTCTCTAAAATGCTCAAGCACCGTTTGAAACTCTATGCTATTCTGATATAAATTATTATACGATTCCCTGGAAAGAACAATCGTTGAAGGCTTCGTATAATCTCCGTGCAGATTATATACAGCCCCATCGTGAATCACATCGTCCCACTCGTTGCTGAATTCTTTGAATAAATGTGAAATATCACTGGGACCTTTACCAACATACTCGGATAAATAGTTGTCATAGTTTGTAGTCAGATACTTGGTGCAGTTCATTTTAGCCAAATCCTTATAGATATTATCAGGCGGTTCTTCAACCTCTTTTTGTCTTTTGCGCTGGATTGCTCCGCAAATTGAGGCCTTCAAATCCTCTTCCCCGATGCCCGCTTTCCTCATCTCATCTACGGCTTCCAAATATCGATGTTCTTCGATGAGTTTTGAAATTTCTTCTCTATGCTCAGTAAGGAATTCATAATCAAATTTTCCACAAACATCATCAAGAAGTGTACCCCATCCGGGCATTTCGAAAGGAAACGACAAACCAGCTCCGACAAATGGTACGAGCTGATGCCTTCTATAAGCTTGTTTTAGTATATTCATATACTCTTTTGCCGGATGGGCCATTTCACCACTTCCTTAGATAATCGCATAATGAGAAATTTGTTGGACGGGTATGTAAGACCGGTGTCTACAAGAGCCGCATAGCTCCCACCCTTGACCTCCGGTAATCTGTGAAAACAGTTCACATGCTGGGCTCCACGCATGGATGGGCTGCCTATCACAGCCTTTATCTCTGATTTCTATTTACTGTGTTTGAAAATAGTCCTGCCAACTTCAATGATCATTTTGATTTCGTTCTGTGTCCTTCCTCTAAACGCAGCAGCCAGTTCATCTAAAGCAGAATCATATTTTGCCCGGGGATCACTCTGTAAAAGATAGTCAAAACTGGCCCCCAAGATGTTCCCAATTTGTACTAAAGTCTCAACACTTAATTTTCTTTCGCCCCGTTCAATTTGGCCAATATATGAGGGTGTTAAATTGGTTTTTTCCGCTAAGGCTTCTTGCGTTAACCCTTTATTCCGGCGTAGTCTTTTAATCTTTTCTCCCAACAACCGGTAATTCACAGCCTCAACTCCTTTACAGTTAACTATAAAGGCTGACAGCGGCCAATATAATATGCCATAAGCTTAGTTAGGTATTGCCATAAGCTCAGTAATGACTTAAAATATAGTGTATCAGAGCATTTCGGATAGACCCTGCCTGTTTATATACAGATTTAATCAAACATTACATTAGTAAAGAGGTAGTATCTGAATGGCTAATAAAATGGAATGCCATATTGTTTATGCCAAGACTCGTGCAGAGGCCGATATCATAGCCGTATACTTTAATCACCAAGGGATTCCAACAGAAGTAAAGAAGGACAATATCTTTGGTTATACAATTCTTACAAACAAAGAACATCAATTCAAAGCTCAACTGATATATCTTTCACGTTTAAACGCTAAATAATCCAGGAAAAAACCTCCGGTACGGTTAAGTATCAGAGGCTTTTCCTTTTGTTCAGTGAGCGTGCCGGTATTTATGTTTTACAGGATTCCAGCTTATATTCGCTAGCCTGCCTGGCCATTGACAACATGTGTCGCACCAAAAATTAGCATAGGAATTACTCCGGAGATGGTACATCTCCTACTTTATGCCCGGTTTATCCCGGCGCTTTCGAACCGTCCCTCTGTGCCTTCCGCTGTCGTTTATACCATATATCGGTCATTCATGCACAGAGTATCCTAAAGCCGGTTTCATTCTGATATAGTAGTTTCATGGAGCTTGTCCGGGAGCGGGAAACTCCACTACTAAAAAGGGGTGAGGCATATATGCGTTGGAAAATCTCTTGTGGCCGCGGCCGGCGGCGCTTAATCACTTCATAACTATGAAAATTATTGAAGAATGCAAATGTGCAATTCAAACGGCAAATGGATGTTTTCTCACTGCTGTAAACAAAGGTGGGATGGATGAACCTGCCAATCGACTCCCCATTCACACAGACGCAACAAAGATTGACATCTGGGAAATGTTTGAGGTCAGGGAACTACATAACGGCAGTTAACAACGGCGGAATGTCTGACAGTTCTGGAAAATCCGCTATATGCACAGATTCAACAACAGTAGGTGAGAATGAGAAATTCAAACTGATTTTCTTCTGATCCTCAACTTCAAAACAGCAAGCCGGAGGTTGGCCTCCGGTTTAATTTTTCTACACCATGGTGTCGACCGCGCGGGTCGCGATGCCTTTGCTGCTGGCATTGGAAAAGCCGGCCAGCTGCGCGGAAAGCATATATATGGCCTAAATAGTGCTGCCAAACTTCCCCGCCGGCATGGATGCCACCCCGGCTTATGCTGCCTTACCGGCCAAAGAAGAACATTTAGCCCTTTGACCGCCCTTCCCCCAGTCTCCGTGATATACTGCTTTTTTTATGTTCGCTTTTCAGTTTACCCGTACTCTGTTCCTTATTCTGTTTCTTATACAGTATACGAGCCCGATGCCCATCATGCTGCCAACAGCATCCATGGCGATATCGCTGACTTGAAAAGCCCTGCCGGGCACATAGAGCTGGTGGATTTCATCGGTTACGGCATAGGCGACACATATGGCCAGGGAGATCGCAATCGCTTTCATCCCCCTGGCGCCGCTTTGCGCTGCAGCGTTTTGCGCCAACAGTCCCAGCACAAGAAACACCACCCCGTGCATGTACTCGCGGGCCACGGAGTTGATGCGCTCGATCAGTTCCAGCTTCTGCGGTTCCGTGATTTTCGCTTTGGTAAGCTTTACCGTGGTGTCGACCACGCGGGTTACGATGCCCTTGCTGTTGGCATTGGATAAGCCGGCCGGCTGCGCGGAAAGGAGATAGATGGCCAGCATCCAGAGAAGCACGGCGAGCCAGGACAGGGTTTGTATAAGCGGGCGGTTTATATTCATTTACTCATCCTTTGTGATAGTTTCCGGACAATGTCGCTTCCCGCGACACCATCGGCATTTGCAACAACCCAATGTAGGTGCGATTTCAATCGCACACGGCGCCCCGGTGACGGACTTATTCATAAGTCTAGCTATTTGCCTGTCCCTTACTTATCATTTCACATCACCTTTTGCTTCAAGAAAGCAAGAGAATTCATCTATTTCCTTTTTTAAACGATTAAATACTTTCGGCAACTTATTTACTAATGGCGCCATTTTGGCACTAGATAGCTGAAAACTATATATATTTCTTACAATATGGCGAAAACCCCTGTATTCATCTAAATAGTTTCTTGTTTCCCTTGAAATAACGGAAGGCCTTATCAGCTCAATTTCAGTAGCCATTTGGCGTAATAGTTCTTGGTGCCAGTTTTCTCCTTTTGGTCTTGTTTGATCTACGTTTGCAGAAACCAACTCAAAGATTCTTTCAAGTGCTGTATAAAAACTATGGAGGTTTAAAGCCACGCTATCCAGATAAAATTCATCTCCTGTTCGCTTTACACGTTCCCAACCAGCCTGCGTGCGGTCAACAATTTGCTTAAGCTCATTGATTTCTTCACGAACCCTGCTCGCAAGAGTTAAATATTCTTTGTTCATACTTCAATTCCCTCGGCTTCAATGGCTCTACGCAAGGTATCACGGCAGGTTTGAGCATCAACTAAATCAACCTTGAAATCTGTAGTTAGGCCAGTTGCTACACCCACCGCTGCATAAAATTGTTCATCAGGGATGCCCCATGCAGCCAAATCAACATCGGACCAGCGTGTAAATAATGAACGTTTGGCTAAAGAACCAAACACCACTACCTTTTTGGCCCCAAAACTTTCTTTTAAAAGGGATGCGGCTCTCCTGGCCAATAGCCATGCTTCATCATAACGTTTTGATAAAGCTACATCAGCTACAGAAGTATCTTCTGTAATAGTTAAAGAATATTTATAAGTTGAGTAAGAAATCAAGTCATCGGGTTTTGTACTCATTTCAATTCCCCTTTTCAGTTGCGCCATAGGCGACACATATGGCCAGGGAGATCGCATTGGTAAGCTTTACCGTGGTGTCGACCACGCGGGTTACGATGCCTTTGCTATTGGCCTTGGAAAAGCCGGCCGGCTGCGCGGAAAGAAGATATATCGCCAGCATGCAGAAAAGCACGGCAAGCCAGGACAGGGTTTGTACGAGCGAGTGGTTTATATTCATTTATTCATGATCCTTTATACGACAAAACTTCCGATTGATCCCTTTGAGAACTGTCCCCGTGGCAGTCACAGAAAGGCCGGGGCTTATACACTTCCCGGTCTCTCTTGGTGAGCGTTAACTTTCTTTTTCTTGCCAATCGTTTATAGAAATACTGCTTATCGGTTTCATACTTCAGCCACCACTGCATTAAGGTCAATCTTACCAACTTTGGGAAGAGGATCGCGGTCGAGAAGTTTTAAAATAAGCCATTCTTCAAGGACTTCTCGCAATACTTCCCTACAACTCTCCAGCGTTTCTTTATTAGCCCACACGCCCGGGCAGGACTGTATTTCCCCCCAAAAAGTACCGTCCTCAAGAATTTTATATTTAGCTTCATGCATTGCTGCTTCTGTAAAAGCAGTTAAGATAGGCATAATAATTATCACCCCTGACGATATTATACCCCAGGGGCAGGGAATCTTTCCAGCGGAACTTCCTCAATGCTAGAATTATGCGTTGCCGTCTCAGCTTATGTCAAGAACCCCGTCCCCGTGACACACCCTAGTTAGCATTGTCGCGCTGCTCATCACTTGTCACCTGCACATTTTTGGCAGTCAATTGATCGATTGCAGCCGTTGCCGGTGAGCCCTCGCTGAGATCAAGCAGGTTGCCGGACAAGTTGAGAGAATCCCCCTCGCCGAGACCGCCGTTTTGGCTGTTTTGAACCAGTGGCGCGATATCTTCGATATTATTGTTGCTCAGGTTGAGATAGGTCAGGTCCGTAAGCCCCGCCAGCGGAGCTATATCCTTGATCTGGTTGTTATTCAAAGTAAGTTTCTGCAGATTGACCCGTTCAGCCAGCCCAGCCAGATCCGTGATTTTATTGCCGCCCAGGTTCAGTTCCCGGAGGTAGCTCAGCTCAGGCAAAAAGTCCATGCCGGAAAGCCGGCTGCCGGCCAAAGACAGCTTCTGCAGCCCGCCCAGCTGCTCCAGGATGGAAAAGTCATCGCTTTTGTTGGCGCCCATATTCAATTCCTGCAGGCCCGTCAGGCCCGCAAGAGGAGCAAAGCTGGTGATCTCATTGTTGTTAATGGAGAGTTTGAGCAGCTTTGTCATATTCCCCAAGACCTTTATATCAGAAATCTTATTGACGCCAAGGTTCAAGTCCTGCAGGTCATCCATGCCGGCCAGCACGGCAATGTCCGCAACCTGGTTGCTGTTGATATACAATTTCTGCAGCCTTTTTAAACCCGCAAGCAGCGAAATGTCCGTAACCTTATTGCCGCCCAGGTTCAACTCCTGCAGTCCGGTCAGTCCGGAAAGCGCCGAAATGTCTGCTATTTGATTGCTGTTAACCGCCAGCTTCTGCAGCTTGCCAAACTGGCCCAGGAGGGATATATCCGTAATCTTGTTGCCGCCAAGATACAGCTCCTGCAGATCCCCCAGGCCGCCAAGCGCGGCGATATCCGTAATCAGGTTACCGGTAAGATAGAGTTTTTGCAGCTTGGCAAGTCCCGCCAGGGCCGATATGCCGGCAATCTTGTTGGCTCCCAGATTCAGCTCCTGCAGGTCCGTCAGACCACCCAGCACGGCAATGTCCTCGATCTGGTTGTTGTTGAGGGTGAGCCTTTGCAGCTTGTCCAGCTTTTCCAGCGCGGCCAGATCGGTAATATTGTTGCCGCCCAGATTCAAATTCTGCAGGTTGCCAAGCCCGCCAAGAACGGTGATATCCGCGACCTGGTTATTGTTTAGATACAGTGTTTGCAGTCCGGTGAGCATTTTCAGGAAAGAGAGGTCGCTTATTTTGTTGCCGCCCATGCTCAAGCTTTTCAAATTTACAGCATACTGAAGGCCTTCCGGGTCGGAGATGCCCAGGTTGGTTAAAGTAAGGCTGGTCAGGGAAGTCATACCTTTCACCGTAACCGGTCCTTCTGACCGTTTTAAAGCCTTGCGCACGGCTGATTCGAGGTTGGCGTCATGAAAAGAAACCGTATCGTCCATTGTTAAACCATCAGGGACCTGATCGGCTGTGAAGGTGTATCTCATAGTCTCTTTTCTGCCGACCTTGTCTAATCTTGCAGCTGTAGTTATTGAGTCGACACTGTTGCGGGTAATGTCCAACTGCTGCAGTGACGTCAAGGTCGAGAGAACACCCGCGTCATAAATAACATTATAACTGAGGTTCAATTTTTGCAAATCCTGCATACCTTTCAGGCTTTTTATATTATAAATATGGTTTTTGCTGAGGTTGAGTTCCAGCAGCGATTTCAGATTGGACAAAGCGTCTATATCTGAAATATGGTTGCTGTTGAGTAAAAGCTTCTGCAGATTGACGAGCCCCGACAGAGCGTCAAGATCGCTTACCTGGTTGCCGCCCAAATTTAATTCGATCAGCCCGGTCATGCCCCTGATGGACGAAATGTCAGAAATCTGGTTATTGCTGAGATAGAGCTTCTGCAGGCCCGTTAACCTGGAAAGAGCTGCGACGTCCCTAATTGCGTTGTCGCTAAGGTTTAGCTCCTTCAGGCCGGTCATTCCCGCCAGCGGGGCAATGTCTCTAATTTGATTCTTGTTGAGGTGCAATTTTTGGAGCTTGACAAGCTTGTCCAAAGCCTTGATATTATCAAGCTTATTGTTGGTGAGGGTCAGCTCCTGCAGGTCACCGAGTTTGCCCAGGCTGGAAATACTGCTGACCATATTGTTGTTGAGATACAGCTTCTGAAGTGTGGTTATACCGGCCAGTGTCGCAATGCTGGTAATATTGTTGTCGTTTAGGTTTAGACTTCTGAGGTTGGCGGCGGCTGCGAGGCCGTCAAGACTGCTGATACCGAGACCGCGCAGGTCAAGGGTGGTCAATTGGGCCATATCCGCCCCGGTTATGGAACCGGAGGGCTTTTGCAGGGCTGCCCTGACAGCGCTTTCAAGTTTACTGTCCTTAAAGCTTATTGTATTACCTGAAGCCTCTGCCGCCAGACCTTCCTTCACGCCGGGGACAAAGAAAAATGTTGGTACGAGCAGGACAACCATCATCATTATCGCCGTTAAACGCACTGCGTCAAATCCGCCATTTCTTTTTTTAAGCACGCTTAAACCCACTCCTTTTGTTTTTTTTCGAGTGTACACCTCATTAGCTTTTTCCCTATGTATGGTAAAATTCTTTATACCACGCCACAAACCTGCCGATGCCTTCATAGATACTGGTGCTTGGCTTAAAGCCGACGTCCCTCACCAAATCCGTCACGTCGGCATAGGTTTGATACACATCGCCGGGCTGCATGGGGTAAAACTCCTTGACCGCCTTTTTGCCCACGGCGTTTTCAATGGCCCCGATGAAATCCATCAGTTTCTCCGGCTTGTTGTTGCCGATGTTATACAGCTTATACGGGGCATCCGGCATGGTGAGCACTGGGGAGTTTTCGATCAAAGGCAGGATCCCGCCGACAATGTCGTCGATATAGGTGAAATCCCTGTACATGTCACCGTTGTTAAACACCCGGATCGGCCTATCCTCCAGGATCGCTTTGGTAAATGAAAAATACGCCATGTCCGGCCTGCCGTACGGCCCGTATACGGTGAAAAACCGCAGGCCCGTGGCGGGTATCCGGTAGAGGTGGCTGTAAGTGTAGGCCATCAGCTCATTGGATTTCTTGGTGGCCGCGTAGAGGCTGACCGGGTTATCAACGTGATCGTCCGTAGCAAAGGGGACTTTTTTGTTGTTGCCGTAGACAGAACTGGATGACGCGTACAAAAGATGCCGCACCGGGTAGTGTCTGCAGCATTCAAGGATATTAAAAAACCCCACAATGTTGGACTGGATGTAGGCTTGCGGGTTTTCAATGCTGTAGCGCACACCGGCCTGCGCCGCCAGATTTATGACCACATCAATGCTGTGGTCACGAAACAGAGCCTCCAGGTGCCCTTTATCAGCCAGGTCTATTCTGTAAAAGGTAAACCGCTCATACTTTTCGAGGATAGCCAGCCTGGCATATTTCAACTGTACATCGTAATAATCATTCAAATTATCCAGGCCGATAACGGCGCAGCCCAGTTCCAAAAGCCTTTGCGAGAGATGCATACCGATAAACCCGGCCGCGCCCGTCACCAAATATATCTTTTTGACATCTACTGATTTTTTCATTACACACCCACGCCATAGTATTTAAAGCCCTTTTCGACCATGCTCTTTTTATCGTAAATGTTCCTCAAATCAAAGAAATACTCTCCCGCGCCGATTTCCTTAAATTTATCAAAATCAAGGTTCCTGAATTCATTCCACTCGGTCAGGATCACCGTGGCATCAGTATGCGCCAGGGCTTCATAGGCATTGTCACACCAGATGAGGCTGTCCTTGATATCTGCAAAACGCCAGTCCCCCTCTTTCCTGCCAGCAGGGTCATACACCTTGAGCTTTGCGCCGCGTTTTACCAGTTCCGGCAGGATCACCAGTGACGGCGCCTCCCGCATGTCATCTGTGTTCGGCTTGAAGGTCACGCCGAGCACGGCCAGGGTTTTATCATTTAGATCCCCCAAAGCTCCTGCAATTTTATCCACCATTTTCAGCTTCTGGCGGTCATTGGCAGCCACTGTCGCTTCCACGAGAGATATGGACTCCCCACAGTCCCGGGCTATTTTCACCAGAGCCCTGGTATCTTTGGGAAAACAACTCCCGCCAAAACCGGGGCCGGCGTGCAGGAACTTTGGGGAAATGCGCCCGTCCCGCCCCATCGCCTTGGCTACCTTCTGCACATCCGCGCCGACCTTTTCACAAACGTTGGCTATTTCATTGATGAACGTGATCTTCATGGCCAGGAACGCGTTGGAAGCGTACTTGATCATCTCCGCGGTTTCGATGTTGGTTTCAACGAAAGGGGTTTCGTTGATATAAAGGACCCGGTAGACCTCCTTCATGATGCTGATTGCCCGGTCGCTTTCAGCGCCGAGGATAACCCGGTCAGGATGCATGAAGTCTTGAACAGCGGAGCCTTCCCGCAGGAATTCAGGATTGGACACCACATCAAAGGTATAGTCAACCCCCCGCTCAGTAAGGATAGCTTGCACCGCTGCCTTGACCTTCTGGCCGGTGCCCACCGGCACGGTGGACTTGTTTACGATGACCTTGTAGCTATTCATATAGGTGGCAATATCCTTTGCCACAGCGAGCACATACTGCAAATCCGCGCTGCCATCGTCCGCCGGAGGAGTGCCGACGGCAATGAAGATAACGTCGTTGTTTTCAACGGCGGACTGGATGTCCGTTGTAAAGTCAAGGCGTTTGTAGTAGTAGTTGTTCTTGACTATGCGCTCAAGCCCCGGCTCGAAGATGGGGATGACGCCTTCTTTCAGGCTGTTGATCTTATTTTCGTCAACGTCTACGCATGTTACTGTGTGGCCGAAGTCGGAGAGAATAGCGCCGGAGACGAGGCCAACGTAGCCGGTGCCGATTACTGCTATTTGGGGCATGGTGTGATCACCTCAATTTGTCATTTAGCATACTAATCTTCAATAAAATCATCCTGTAAATAGGCTTCAATTTTATTATTTCTCAAGAGCAACTTCTTCGCAATCAGGTAACAACCCAACTATTTCTAAGCTATTGCGAGCAGCCCTCTATGTTCCAGGCGGTATTGTTTCACCCTTATGGGTTGCGACCACGGCGAAGCGGCCGGGGTCTTTAAAATGGCGGAGAAAACTGTGGTTGCCTTTTTTGCGGTGGGACATAGATAGGAACTTTTTTCGTTTATGAGTCTGTTGGGCTACCCTTCTGTGTTCATTAATTCTCCTCGTAATGTTTTATCCACTCAAGAGCATCCTTGTCCCACTGGCCGAAAAACTCCTTATCGCCCAGCACACATTCATAAATAGGTAAAAGAAATATTTTAATCAGCAAAACTATGCTACCAAAGCTGGCATCAATTTTAGTTCCAATTCTGCGTTTAAAAGCATTCCATTGCATTTGTTTATCTTTAAGTGTCTGGAAGCTTTCAGAAAACACCGTCGGCGTTTTGGAGAGAGGTGTCCCACGTCGTTGTATCGTCTGATTTATGGCTTCATATAACACCCGTCCATCAAAGTCAAAGGTTCTGCAAAGCATGTAAACATCATAAAAATCCTTCATTCGGCTGTTGGCTTCAGCCAAATAAAGCATCGCCTCAAACTTTTCTGCGATTACTGACTCCATGGAATAAGCTTTAATTCTTGGGAGATCCATATCAAGAAGAGAAGGATACTCCATATCAACTGCTTTGGGCACGATTACGTCTCCGAACCCAATGTCAAACTGCAAAATCTTTTTTGACTTGTCCAAAAAAGCGGTAACTTTTATTCTAACACCTTCATAGTCGGCATCCTCTTTAATGCGTTCCGCACTGATTGTTTCCGTGTCGAAGTAAATTGCATCATCGGCTTCGATGCTGCAGATTTCTTTAAAAATTTGTTGAAGACCATCCAATGTACTTGCCAATTCCTTTGCGAGCAGATCAATATCCTTTGTAGCTCTTGCCTTGTCATCAAGGATAGTATAAAGGAGCAAACCTCCCTTTAAAACAAAAATATCCCCATACTTTGAGATGGATAGGCGATATAAGATCCGCTCAATAAAATACAGCATCAAAAGATAATCAAATTGTTCTTGCTTTGCAATAGCAAGATTTTTAAGCCTTGCTTTAATGCTATCCGCCTTGCTCATAGCATTGCCTCCAGATAAGGTCTGATTTTTGTTTTTATGCGAAGCCTGGCTGCATACTCCATGAGTTTTTGCAGATTTTTATTTTTGCGTGCCATGTAGTTTTTTAGCACCTCAAAAGCCACATCTTCGCCCAACTGATACCTTAATCTAAAAAAGTCACAAACAGTTCTTTCCCGATCATAAATTCTGATTTTCGTATAGGAAAGCTGCTCCGAGGTTTCCCCCAGAGAAAAGAATGTTTTGCTAAAAACATACAGTTCAATTGGCGGATACTCCGGCAATTGAGGTTTAACGGTGCTGGATGGAACGGCAACACTTACTATGGTAGGGTTTATTGTAGTGAACTCGTGATGGACTGCCGCAGAGTAAAGGCAAATCACTCCGTTTGGAACCAGACTTGATGCCAGTTCAATATCCGACATGTTATAGTCAGAGCTAGCCCATGAATAAAAACCAGTCCTGTGTTTTTTAACAAAACCTGCTTCTATAAGTTCTGTGATATCTCTGCTGCAAAGCTTGTTTTCTCGGAGAATGGACGCCTTGACAATAGGACCGTTATCATCAAATATCTTTTTAATTTTTTTACGCCTTGTCTCAGTCATGATTATCACCAAATCAATAGGCATTAAGATTTATTTTCTGTTTTTTTGTGCATATTTATTTTACAATATTTTCTAAGTAGTTGTCAATATAAAACTTATCTTTAAAAAAATCAGGAACGCAGCTGGTATATGATGCTCTCTTTGGAGTCACGAAATAATCAGGCCCCCAGGACACTGGGCAACCTTTTTTATATATGCTGCGATGAGATGCAGGACATCAGCTTTACTCAGGCAGTCTTGCTGATAATTGACCTTCTAAGGCAGTCTTTGGTTGATTTCTTATTTTTGTCGGAACAGCAGGTCAATGCGTTCTTGAACCATTTTTGTGCTTCTCTATCCTTGATATTTAAAAAACGCCTGAAATTTTCAATATGCGAAAGTTGAGTTAGTTGACAGGCGCCGTAGATTTTTATTTAGTTTTTGAAGGGGACAACCCAGACAATCCTTCTTGCCACCCAAGAATATCAACTGCATAAGCAAGAAATTCCTTTAACGTGTTATCACGCTGTTCTTCGAATTCCTGAAAATACGCTGAACTTAATGACGCCAATGCATGTATCAACTGTGGAAATTTGTTTATGAGAATTGTTTTATCTAATGCCTTATTTTGTAAACGCTGCCTTGTTTTTATTTTTCTATAATTTTTTTCCTTTCGCTCAAATCTTGGTTTTGAAGCTTTATGAATAACCATTTCCTGCAATTTATCAATCATATTCTGGTATTCGTTATTTAGAACTATGGAAAGATGCAGAAAATAATATTCACTAATCTGATTTATATCCTCAGTGGTTGCAATTTTAACTTCTTTTCTGTCTTCATTATTTTCTTCTCGTCTATTATCTCCTAAGATTTTCTTTCTGATATTTTTCTTATTTTCATAATATCCACGCAGAAGGATGGAAAACATATTAAGATTCATGATATATATTTTGATTTGTAAAAGCATGCCGAGAACATCATCATCTAAGATATATAAACCGTTCATTGTAAGATTTTCAAGTTTAACAAGAGCCTGAATAATTTTCTGCTCAGTTGCTATTCCTTGACTGGAATAACAGTTTTCATTATCCTTTAAAGATAAACCGCTTATCTCAAAGTTGTTTTTCACGGCATCAATGTTTTCCGGAAATGCAGCCGTCTTGCTCTGGTCTTCAACAAATGACCTAATAGCATCATATTGTTCAAGGCGCAAATCTAGTACCCGCGCTTTAACCTTTTGTATTTCTCTTTTCTTGTCAACAAATAATGTTGAAAATATTGCAACAAGAACCGACGCGAATAAGACACCCAGTAGTTCTATAAGGTTTCCTACCATAAAATCCGGTAATTTATTCAGCAATGCTGAAAATTCCGAAGCCGCATGTGAAAACCAACCAAATATGTATTCAAATAAAACCTTCATTGCCACACCTCCTGATCATGGAGGAATGGTGTCACCACATACTCATTTGCTTTGAAATGCTTACATAATATATCAAATGAAGTACCGGTTTTCTCTGCAATTATATCTATTAGCATCCGAAAGAGCCCTATCTCATTCACAGCATATAATGTTTCGCGAAATTTTCCATAAAAGAACCTGACTTTTTCCTCTTCATTTTTAAACGGAGGTTTGCTGCAGGATCTTAAATTATACAGTTCACCAACTAAAGCACGCTCAAAATCGGCTTGCATTTTTACCATATCGAAGTCTATTACCATACCGACTTTTGGAAGAAACTCTTTTAAAATCTCATCGGTGGTTGACTCATCTAAAAGCGTCCCATCAGGCATTGGTGTAGTCATTAAATATTTGTAGTATCCATCAAGCTTTGACAGATACAGATAAACATATATAAATTGCTTATAAGATTTAGGACCTACCAAATGGAGCTTGTTGGTATAAAAACTGTCAAGTGACTTAACAATAGTTTGAAGTTTTTCTCTGCCCTCAAGGAAAGGAGGATACTCTACTGCAGGTCTATCCTTAAGTGTCGCAACCCCATACTTATCTAATTCACTACGGATATCCAATTCAGTATCCAGAACAATGGTTCTTTCGTTGATTCTTGCCATTGAATCCAGTATTTCAAGATAAGCGGTTATTCGGTCATTAAGAATTTTCCCTTCACGTTCATTCAAAGCTTCTTGCTTTGACAACCAATGAATTGTAATAAACCCTACAGCTCCTGCAACGATAATTGTAGAAAGGAAACCGAAGATGCCCTGCCATATACTTTCTGATAACCCAAGAAAAACTGTCTGGTCAATCAACTGTGGCCTCCTCCCTCGTATACCAGGCCACAAACCTGCCGATTCCTGCATCGATGGAAGTGTCCGGCTTAAAGCCGACGTCTTTCACCAAATCCGTCACGTCGGCGTAGGTTTGATACACATCCCCCGGCTGCATGGGGTAAAACTCCATGATCGCCTTTTTGCCCACGGCCTTTTCAATGGCCCCGATGAAATCCATCAGTTTCTCCGGCTTGTTGTTGCCGATGTTATACAGCTTATGCGGGACATCCGTCATGGTGAGCACGGGAGAGTTCTCGATCAAAGGCAGGATCCCGCCGACAATATCATCGATATAGGTGAAATCCCTGTACATGTCACCGTTGTTAAACACCCGGATCGGCCGATCCTCCATGATCGCTTTGGTAAAGGAAAAATACGCCATGTCCGGCCTGCCGTACGGCCCGTATACGGTGAAAAACCGCAGGCCCGTCGCGGATATCCGGTAGAGGTGGCTGTAGGTGTAGGCCATCAGCTCATTGGACTTCTTGGTGGCCGCGTAGAGGCTGACCGGGTTATCAACGGGATCGTCCGTGGCAAAGGGGACTTTTTTGTTGTTGCCGTAGACAGAGCTGGACGACGCGTACAAAAGATGCCGCACCGGGTAGTGTCTGCAGCATTCCAGGATATTAAAAAACCCCACAATGTTGGACTGGATGTAGGCTTGCGGGTTTTCAATGCTGTAGCGCACACCGGCCTGCGCCGCCAGATTTATGACCACATCAATGCTGTGGTCACGAAACAGAGCCTCCAGGTGCCCTTTATCAGCCAGATCTATTTTGTAAAAGGTGAATTGTTCATATTTCTTGAGAATATCCAATCTGGCATATTTCAGCCGGACGTCGTAATAGTCATTCATATTGTCCAGGCCGATCACGGGGCAACCCAGCTCCAAAAGCTTTTGTGACAGATGCATGCCGATAAACCCGGCCGCGCCCGTCACCAAATATGTTTTTTTAACATCTACTGATTTCAGCTTTTTCATTAAACACCCACGCCATAGTATTTAAAGCCCTTTTCGACCATGCTCTTTTTATCGTAAATATTCCTCAAATCAAAGAAGTAGGCGCCGGCGCCGATTTCCTTGAATTGATCAAAATCAAGGTTTCTGAATTCATTCCACTCGGTCAGGATCACCGTGGCGTCGGTATGCTCTAAGGCTTCATAGGCGCTGTCGCACCAGGTGAGGCTGTCCTGGATATCTGCAAAACGCCAGATCCCTTCTTTTTGGCCCGCAGGGTCATATACCTTGAGCTTTGCGCCGCGTTTTACCAGTTCCGGCAGAATCACCAGCGACGGCGCCTCCCGCATGTCGTCCGTGTTCGGCTTGAAGGTCACGCCGAGCACGGCCAGGGTTTTATCGTTTAGATCCTCCAAAGCCACAGCAATTTTATCCACCATTTTCAGTTTCTGGCGGTCGTTGGCAGCCACTGTCGCTTCCACTAGAGATATGGACTCCCCGCAGTCCCGGGCAATTTTCGCCAGAGCCCTGGTATCTTTGGGAAAGCAGCTCCCGCCAAAACCGGGGCCGGCGTGCAGGAATTTGGGGGAAATGCGCCCGTCCCGCCCCATTGCCTTGGCCACCTTTTGCACATCCGCGCCGACCTTTTCGCAGACATTGGCTACTTCATTGATGAACGTGATCTTCATAGCCAGGAAGGCGTTGGACGCGTACTTGATCATCTCCGCGGTTTCGATGTTGGTTTCCACAAAGGGGGTTTCGTTGATATAAAGGACCCGGTAGACTTCCTTCATGACGCTGATGGCCCGGTCGCTTTCAGCACCGAGGATCACCCGGTCAGGATGCATGAAGTCTTGAACAGCGGAGCCTTCCCGCAGGAACTCCGGATTGGACACCATATCAAAGGTATAGTCAACTCCCCGCTCGGCAAGGATAGCTTGCACCGCTGCCTTGACCTTTTGTCCGGTGCCCACCGGCACGGTAGACTTGTTCACGATGACCTTATAGCCGTTCATATGGGTGGCAATGTCCCTGGCAACGGCAAGCACATACTGCAAATCCGCGCTGCCGTCGTCCGCCGGAGGAGTACCTACTGCGATGAAGATAGCATCGTTGTTTTCAACGGCGGACTGGATGTCCGTGGTAAAGTCAAGGCGTTTGTAGTAGTAGTTGTTCTTGACTATCCTTTCAAGCCCCGGTTCAAAAATGGGAATGACGCCTTCTTTGAGACAGTTGATCTTATTTTCGTCAACGTCGACACACGTTACTGTATGACCAAAGTCTGATAAGATTGCGCCGGATACAAGGCCGACGTAGCCGGCGCCTATTACTGCTATTTGAGACATGATGTGAACACCTCGTAAGTTTCATTTAATACCTTAGTCCAATTCTTCCATACGATTCCTACCGAATTTTTACGTCCTATACATCTTATCATAGTAATGAACATAATCACCAGACACGATATTCTCAATCCACTCATTGTTGTTCAAATACCATTCAATGGTTTCTTTTATTCCACGTTCAAAGGTATATACGGGAGCCCAGCCAAGCTGGGTTGTGATTTTCGTATTATCAATAGCATATCTTCGATCATGACCGGGCCTATCTTTCACGTATTTAATCAGGCTTTCCGACTTACCTAACGTTACAACGATGAACTTTACTATCTCAATATTGGCCTTCTCATTATTACCACCGATGTTATAAACCTCTCCAGCTTCGCCTTTATGTAAAACTACATCGATGGCAGAGCAATGGTCAGATACATGCAGCCAATCCCTTACTTGCATCCCATCACCGTAAACCGGTAGGTCTTTCTCTTTCAAGCAGTTGTTTATCATGAGCGGTATCAACTTTTCCGGGAATTGATAAGGGCCGTAATTATTGCTGCATCGTGTAATATTGACCGGCATACCAAAAGTCTGGTGATATGCCCTTACAATCATATCCGCGCCTGCCTTGGATGCTGAGTACGGGCTGTTTGGCAACAGGGGGCTAGTTTCCATAAACATACCTTTTTTGCCTAACGCGCCATATACTTCATCCGTTGACACCTGCAAAAATTTAACTCCCGGCTTGTACTCCTTGCAATACTTGTCACCGGGTTTTATTTTCCAGTGCTTCTTTGCAGTATCAAGCAACACCTGTGTGCCAAGGATATTTGTTGTCAAAAAAATCTCCGGTTCAACAATGCTTCTATCCACATGAGATTCTGCTGCGAAGTTCACTACAGTATCGATGCCATAAGTAGAAAAGATTTCGTCAATTTTTGCTCTATCTCTGATATCAGCTTTAATAAAAGTATAGTTGGGTTTACCCGCCACGTCTTTTAAATTTTCCAGATTGCCGGCATAGGTAAGCGCATCTACATTGATCACCTTATAACCAAGATGCCTGTCCAGCATCATTTTTACAAAATTGCTGCCGATAAAGCCGGCTCCACCTGTTATCAATATATTCTTCATTTTACTCACCTAACTGATTATTCAATTCTTCTAAATACCTTTTCAGTGCATCTTCCCAATGAGGCAATCTATTAAAGCCATTCTTATCAAGCATATCTTTCGATAATTTTGAATTCAGTGGTCTTCTCGCCCTTGTTGGATACTCCGATGTTGATATTGGATTCACTCCAATATTTATCCGAGCCAGCTGAAAAATTTTTAAAGCAAAGTCATACCAACTGCAGTAACCCTCATTAACCGCATTGTAAGTTCCATAATTTGTAGTCTGAAGCATATCACATATCAGAACGGCCAAGTCCTTTGTATATGTCGGTGCTCCAATCTGATCATTAACCACGTCGATTTCATCTTTTGTTTTTCCGAGCTTCAGCATTGTCCTCACAAAGTTGTTCCCATTCTTTCCGAATATCCATGAGCTTCTAATAATGAAATACTTGTCCAGTGCTTCTTTAACAACCAGCTCACCTTGCTCCTTTGAGTATCCGTAATAGTTAACCGGCGCTGTCGGCTTATCTTCCTTTTGTTCGTCTGTTCCTTCCCCGTCAAATACATAGTCGGAACTGACGTACACCATCTTGGCATCTATCTTTTTACAGATTTCCACAATATTCCTTGTACCGTCAACATTTGCTGCATAGCATTTTTCTTGCTCATCCTCCGCTTTATCTACTGCCGTATAGGCAGCGCAATGAACAATAACGTCCGGTTTACAATCTGTGATATATGCTTCCGTCTGCGCTCGGTCTGTTATATCAAAATCTTGTCTACCAACGCCTATGCTATCAATTTGAAGCAGATTCAGCCTCTTAACTACATCATAACCCAACTGACCATTCACACCGGTTACCAGTACTTTGATGCTAAAATTAGCATCACTGTCTTTTAAAAGGGGTGCGTTCAAATCTTTTTGTGATAATATGGGTTCCTCAACGCCCCAGTCAATACCAATCTCCGGATCATTAAATTTAATGCTGCGATCGTGTTCTTTTGAGTAATATTCATCAACTTTGTATTGTACCTCAACATCTTCTGTTATCGTTAGGAAAGCATGACCAAATCCTTTTGGTATGTATAATTGCTTTTTATTATTCGCAGACAATTCAATGCTATAATACTGCTTGTATGTATCAGAGCCTTTTCTTAAATCAACTACGGTGTCAATAATCGCACCTCTGGTACATCTGACCATTTTTGTCTGCGCCATCGGATGGATTTGAAAATGGATTCCTCTAAGTATACCTTTTTGTCCCGAATAGGAATGATTGTCCTGAACAAAATCAGTATCTATTCCATGATCAGCAAATATTTTTTTATTATAGCTTTCTGCAAACCATCCTCTATTGTCACCATGTATATCTGTCTCAATTATTAGTAAACCTTTGAAACTAGTTTTTATAACCTTCATTATCAACACCTCTATCTGTCTGAATTAATACTGAATCTTTCCTGCAGCGACTTTCTTGAGATGCTCTCCGTATAGTGACTTTCCATATAGTTCCGCTGAGTCCAACAACACATCTCTGCTAATCCAATTATTCTTATATGCTATCTCTTCCGGTGCAGAGATCTTAATGCCCTGTCGTTTTTCAATCATCTGAACAAAGCTTGCTGCTTCTATCAGACTATCCATAGTACCGGCATCAAGCCAGGCGTAGCCACGTCCTAACAGCTTAACGTTAAGAGTTCCATCCTCCAAGTATATACGGTTCAAGTCAGTGATTTCAAGTTCACCTCTCGCAGAAGGTTTAATCTGCTTGGCATACTCTACAACACGGTTATCATAGAAGTACAAGCCTGTGATGCAATAGTTAGACCTGGGCTGCTTCGGTTTTTCCTCTACTGATATGACTCTGCCATTCTGATCAAACTCCACAATGCCATATCGTTCCGGGTCATTAACATAATAGCCAAATATGGTTGCTTTGCCTTTTTGTGCGTTCTCCTTGGCTGCTCTAAGAAGCGTTCTGAATCCATTACCATAGAAAATATTATCACCCAGAACCATAGCACAGCAATCGTCACCAATAAACTCCTCGGCAATTAGAAAAGCCTGTGCAAGCCCGTCCGGTGAAGGCTGCGCCTTATAGGAAAGCTTGATGCCGAACTGTCTGCCGTCCCTTAAGAGTTTTTGAAAATTCGGAAGGTCAGTCGGTGTGGAAATGATGAGTATATCTCGTATCCCCGCCAACATCAGAGTTGACAGCGGATAATACACCATAGGTTTGTCGTAAACGGGTAGCAGTTGTTTACTTGTAATCATGGTCAGCGGGTAGAGTCTCGTTCCAGAGCCGCCGGCCAGAATAATGCCTTTCAAATTTGATTCCCCCTATTTTTCATTACCTTGTTGGTTAGCGCAGCTATCCCTTTAAACTTTTTTCTAAATGCTGCAAAAAATAACATGTATGCAAATAAGTAAGCGGTAAAAGCCATGAAGTTTTGTAGACAAGAAAACGCCAAAACAAAAATAAATACCAACATGCATTCGGCAATCAAATCTTGTATTATGTTAAACCTCATCATTCTTGAAAGAAACAAATCCGCCATTATACTTCTGCAAGCAGTAGCAACTAACATAAATATTCCAATTACATATATGTTGCCAATTATATACGCGCCTATTAAACTAAGTGACATACTTATGAATACTGCACTAAGATTGATAAAAAAAAGAACTTTCTCTTTTCTTAGCACTTTTAAATAGGTATTCGACAATAACTGCATTTTCGCTGAATATGTACACACAGGCAACAACACAACCAAAATCTCAAGACTTTCCTTGTACTGGGGAAGCCATATGCCAATAACCAACTTTAATGGCAGATAAAATATAAGTACCGCTGGCAACATTATACTCAAAACATCTCGTACCGACCTATATACCTTTTTTTGGTTTTCTCCATTTGTTTTTCTCAAAGCTGGAAACATAACCATACTAATTTGATTAATAAACAGTAATACAAAAGCCGTCAAAGATAGAGAAAAAGAAAATTTTCCAAATGCCTCAATGCCCCAAACGGTATCTATCGTCCAGCGGCCACTGCCAATTATTAGTTGGCTCGAAATATTGGAAAGCATAAGGAAAATCCCAACATATATATTGATTTTCGCTTCGCGTACCGTTGTTGTTATCTTTGATAAATGAGCAAATACTATTTCCTTTCCATAATAAACGCAGTAAATGAGAGATAACAGCCGACTTACAAGGTATAAGGCAACGAACAACTCGAAACGATTAATGCCCGCGATCAAAAGGCCAAGAACACTAATTATAAATACTATCTTATCAACCATTATCGAAATAGAGTAACGTCGCGTGTCGTTTATAGCTTGGAACAGATAGCCCAAATAATTTGATGCATTGAAAAGAATAAGGTGTATACCTGTTGTAATCAATACAAATTTACGTTGCGAATCATCTGTATAATTACAAGCGTATAATACAATACCAATAGCTATAATTGTTTGAGTAGCAACCGCTGCCCAGAATTGTGAGCCTATTAGTGAATGATTCAGTTCTTTGTATTCTTTTCCCCCATGTCGGAGGTATAAGCCGTCGTTTAAACCAAAGTGAAAAAAACCAATGTAGTTGCTGTAGAACAAGAATAGCTGCCAATATCCAAACTCTTCTACCCCAAGAATTTTAGGTACTACTAAAGACATAAGTATACTTAGAAATAAAGATATACCTTGAGCTCCAAAAGCAAACATTAGGTTGTTTGCGAATTTCCGCAAAACGCTTTCTTCCACTCCCGCAGTTTCCTCCATAGGTGATTGATTAAACTCGAATATTCCCTGATTCTGGTTGTCTTATCGGATTTCCCTTTTTGAGTTACCTGATTTCTGATTAAACAAACACCTATGCGCCATTGTATATTTTGAAAATGGCATCAGCAATTTGAGTTGATATGACCGTACTGGAATATCTCTCTAATGCTACTTTTCTTCCGCACACACCAAGTTCATTTCGCAATTTTGAGTCCCCGGCAAGCATTATAAGTGCATTCACCCAATCTTTATGGTTTTTTGCGGAGAACCCTATTTCACCTTTTTCAAGCGCCTCTGCATTCATGCCTACCGGTGATACAACTGCTGGAATGCCACATGCCATATATAAGAGCATCTTATAAGCACACTTGCCTCTATTCCATGGATTGTCTTCAAGAGGCATCAGTCCAATATCCATTTCCTGATAAACGGACACCTCATTCTCCGGACTCCAGGCAACATACTTAATCTTATCTTTTGGGATTTTACTGAACTTCGGCGGGACATTGCTTGAGACAAGCAGCTTAACCTGCTTATTTGAACGCAGCACATCAATTAGCGCATCTTCAATTTTGTATAAATCCTTATAGTTGGACGATGATCCGCACCAGCCAATCACAATATCATCTTTATCAACACGTGTTGCCGGCACAAATCGTGATGTATCCACAGCAGTGTTCTGGACGAAAACATTTTTATTGAATTTTGATGCATATTCCGCTAAAACATTGTTGCCGCAAAATACTCCATCGAAAGTGCTAAGAATCTTATCTACGCTGTGAAAGCGTTGTCGAAGATAGACTGCATCATCAAAATCGAAAATTTTAGGTTGGGCAATAAAACGCTCCAATGTATAAAGAGTAGCAAGCATTTCTTTTTGAACAATGTAAATATCTGCCCCTTTTGCACGAATTATGTCCTTGCTACGACTTATAAGTTCTGACGCTCCCCAAAATAGACGTCTGAAAATTCCTGCCGATGGGTATTGTCCGTGTAAAGAAGGATAATCGCATATGTATATACCATGTTCAGTTAATAATTGGATGTGCGGTCTTATTCTAAATCTAGCGGATGGTGTGGTATTGCTGCCGGAAAAAAGTGCGACTTTCATTAGTTGTCTTTCTCCTATAAATTATTCTTCTTCGCTTCTTATTTTTGTAAAAATTAACTGCCTTTAAAACCCCATAAGTAACTATACACAAGAACAATATTTTGAAATTTAAATAGTAGTTTAGGAAAGATATGAACATAACGTACATCAACAAAGCTGATACGAATATCATATTAGGTTTACGATATCGACAGCTCAATTTATATAAGTAACCACATATTAACCCTAAAAATAAAAACGTAAATACACATCCTACGACTCCTAAATCAATATATGCCTCGCCTACCATGGTATATACATTTGTTCCTGCTCCATATGAACTTATTTGAACACCTTCTAATGGTTCGAACTGCTCCTTATCTGTCAAACCTAAAAATGAAATTAATTTAAAAATCGGTGCTAATACAACATAACCTTTGTATGGAAACATTGTCCCCGTAGATGCTTCAGCAACGCTAAACGAAGCCCATCCTCCTGTTATATAAAGATAAGGTCTTTGAAATATAGACAGAAATTCCGGAAAATTAGAGCCGCCAAAATTAACAACTGAATATTTATCAATAATATTTGTATAAAAAACAAAAAAAGCAATCCCTGCAAAAGCAAGAAGCAATATATAGCGAAACTTAATTTTCGGAGCAATCTGACTGTAAACAAAAAATCCTACCACTAATGTTATAATTAAGTATGATTTAATGCCTGCCAAAAATAGCCCGGTCATTGCCAAACACACACAAATTATGTCCAGAATACGAACTTTATCTTTGAATGCACAGAAAACGAACATTGGAAAAACCAGAATACCCATTACATTTAAATATCCAATATATTGTTGTTGCAGATCCATATATTGAATGAATGATGTATCTGCGAGGATATAAGAAAGGCTATATATTCTCAAGATCTCTCTAAGGCTCAGCGTCCACCCAACAGTTGCTATTATTGCAATTATGCTCATACTCAAGCGAACTATTTCGACCTCTTTTATTATGAGACTATGCGAATCCTCCTCATTTTGCTGTATTCTTTTAGTCTTCCCTTTAACTGAGTTAAATATGGCATCACCAAAAGTAACGCCGAAAAACAGTGATATTTCGCTTAAGAGTAACAAAAATAACACAATTGTTTTAATATCTGTATACGAGAGGAGATTCATTAAGCACAACAACAATGACACACTACTTATAGACGTGTATATACTCAATGGTGAAATCCATCTATGATATTTGCGTTGGCTATATATGATACTTATAACTGTTAGAAAAATTTGAAAAATAACTAAAATCGTGTTTATTATTGATTGTATTACAATCACCCTTTTGCTATTTTGTTAATTAGACACTATATATTTCATGTACATTTTTACATACTCATTCGCTATCGCGTGAATATTGAACCCACATTCAACAAAATTTTTTATTGTGTTTATCCGAGGTATTGTGGCTTGCTTTACAACCGCAACAGCCCATATTTTAGGGGCCTCTGATAGGCTCATATACTTCACTAAGTCAGTTATGGCTACTTCTTTGGTAATGGTATCTGAAATAACACAAGGCAAGCCGGCAGCTTGGGCTTCCAAAACTACACCTGGTAGTCCCTCGAACAGTGAAGGGAAAAGCAACACGTCAAAAGCTTGTAAAAGCATTGGCACATCATTACGCGACCCCATGAATATAACACTCTTACCTACACCGATGTCTTCCGCGTATTCCCGCATTTGCGGTTGTTTTTCCCCGATACCTACAAGTATTAGCACAGCATGCGGTTTTATCTTTTGAAGTTTCTTAAATATATCTAAAACAAATTTGTGATTTTTCTGTTCGACAAACCTTCCAATATGACCAACAACCAGGTTATCCTTCACTTCCAATTCAGCTCTTATTTTTTTGCGCAATTCAGCATTGAAAGTATATTTTCTTGCATCAATGGCATTTCTAAGAATTCTAACAATACCTGCCTCCATCGCCTTTTTGCCGAATACATATTCACCAGCTTCTTTTGATACAGCCAGCATTTGTGTTGATTTGCGAAAAATAATATTTCTTGTTAATGCTAAGAATACCTTCTGCACAAATCCACTTTGGTTGCTATTTCTCGAATGGGTAATTCTAACGGGAACAGAGCTTTTTTGGGCAGCATTTAGAATTACAGCGGCTAAATTTGTGACATGAATATGTATAATTTGAATTTCTGTGTGCTCCTTGAAAAATTGCTCCCATTCTTTATAATATTGGAGATAGTTGAATATTTTAAATTTCGGAAAGCTATATATGCGCGCTCCCATAGATTTGACTTCATTGTCAAAATCGCATTGCTTAGTAGTATGCACAGCAAAATCAAACTGGATTTTCTCTCTATTAATGTTCCTATAAATATCCATAATTCTGCTTTCTGCACCATTTTTGGCCAATGCACTTAATACATGAAGAACTCTAATTGGCTCCAAATTAAATTTCTCCATTTCTATTATCATTATGCCTAAAAGTATTTAAGACAACATCATTTACTTTATTCACTTCAAATCTCCTCTGTGATATGTCTCAAATTGCACCCTAGCCTATCAATATTCCTATAGAGACTCATAATCATGGTCTTCGGAACCATTTCTTGGTATTCCATTGACAGTACTCTTATTGCCTTCATTATTTTATATACTCCAGACTGCTAACCTCTCTTGTCGTCAAAAGCACTCAATATGATTTTATTTACCTCGTTAACATCGAACTTCTCCTCTGCGATGCGACGCGATTCTTTTCCCATCCGTTCTGTTTCAGAGGGGTGTTCTATCATCCATATCATTTTTTCTGCCAGTGCATCTGCATCTCTTGGAGGTATTAAAAATCCATTTACTCCATTTTCCACAGTTTCTCTACAGCCCGGAGAATCCGTTGTAATAATTGGACGCCCTGTTGCCATGGCTTCCAAATTAGTTCGGGGTACCCCCTCTCGATAATATGAAGGAAGAACAAAGACACGACATTCTTGGTAATATATAATCGGGTGGTCTGTATATGGTAAATGCTCAATAATCCCCTCATTAATTGCATGTTGATAGGTTTCCTGCTCTTTTATTGACAGTTTTGAATCAAGAGTCCCTACAATACGAAATGAAGCCATAGAATACTTTTTTTTCACAATTCTGGCAGATTTGATAAATTCAAATATGCCCTTCTCTTTTGCCAGCCGTGCCAACATCAAAAATATCATTTTGTCGGTCAGATATGTATAAGGGTATCTTTGCAAACTTACTCCCGATCCATTTATAAGAGTTGCTTTTTCTTTATTAACAAGTTTTAGCATTAACAGTAACCGTAGGTCATCCGGGTTCTGAACAAATACTTTTTTTGAAATTTTAAATCCTATTTTTAACATTGGGAAACTCATAGCTCTAGCAACTCTCCCACGCGCATCTTCTTTCATAAACAGGTTTCCTGCTCCATTAATAACGCTAATGATACTTTTAAGGCCTGCAAGTCGTGCTGCTATCGTTGCCCCAGGTACAAAACGGATACCAAATATGATTATTGCATCTACACGACTAGATTTATATGCGCTAATAAGGGATAATATAGACTTCAATTCCTTTATTGGGTTTAAATTATATCTGGCTACATCTACTTGTATGTACTCAATTCTTGAGTTTATCTTTTGTTCTTCACTTCGCAAATCGTTTTCGGGGTCAAATGCAATAACTTCGTGTCCCATCTTTATCAGTGAATCTACTAATTCCGGACGACCTTTTTCCATTCTGCTTGCGCGCAACATCATTACTGCAACTCTCATTTCATTTCACCCACTGCATTTGTCGTTTCCATTTAGGTTAAGAATAATCGCTAAAATCGTATCAGATCTTGGTTGTAATCTTAACTTATTTCATTTTTTTATCTATCAGTGATATATTCATCCAGATCTCTGTCGCTTAACATCTTCACAATTTTATAGGTATTCATACACAGATTCTATGCCACACTAATATATAGTTTTCATTCACTGTATCTCAGAAATCTACATGGATTTCCTATCCATATTTCATTTTCTCCAACATTTTTTGTTAGCACAGTTCCCATTCCAATTGTAGCATTATTCCCAATTGTAAGATGTTCTCTTATTGATGAGTTTAAACCAATATGCACCCCTTTGCCTACTTTTAAATATGCACCAACGCAAGCTTGTGCAGCTGCGTGAAAATAATCACCTATTTCATTATCATGACCTATAGTTGCTCCTACCATAACAATAGAATTTTTCCCTATAACAGTATTTGATGATATTGAAACATTTGGCATTATAACAACACCTGGATATAGTTTAACATTTGGTGCAATATATGCTGTTGGATGGACAAATGTTACTAGTCTGTTATTCGGAATACCTAAGCTTTCAATCTTATTTATTCTTTCTATATTACCATCGATTCTTAGAATAGTATTTATGAAATAATATTCATCAAAATATTTCTTAATATTTTCCAGTGAATCTAATACTGGATACTCCTCAATGAAACTTCCCTTTTCTTCACCATCATTTAAGTATCCATAAAATTTAAATTCATTATAACCTCGTCTATTAGCATCAACCATAGCATTGGCAATTGTTGTTCCATTTCCTTTTCCACCTAAAATTAATACTTTTTTCATTTTTCCACCTCTTAGTTAACAATTTCTATCTTTATCTTTTTACAAGCTTCCTCACATATTTCTCTCGCTTTAATTGGATTATCTGCTTGTGAAATTACATAACCCACTCTATCATGGCTACTTTCGATTTCGTTTATAATAGAACCAATTCCTTTCACTATTTTTACTAGCCTTACTCCTTTTATAATTTTCGCATCGTCCACTCCAATAATTTTTTTTATTTTTCCCACATTAGCAGATATATATTGTATGCAAGACGCCTTATCTAATGTTTTTTTAATATACACTTCTTCATTTAAAGCATACTTTATATTTAAATCCACCATACTAATTCCTGTAGATAGAGGAACCAAATACGTAGTTATATTATCGCCACCTAGTCTGGCCCCTATTTCTACAATTTTAGGTCCTTCTTCTGTGACTATAATTTCTGTATGTGATGGCCCATTCTTAATGCCTATTGATTTAACCGCCATTCTTGCTACTTTTTCTATTTCCATCAATGTTTCTTTGCCCAATAAAGATGGTATACTGTGTCTCAATTCAACAAAGTGTGGTAAACCAGAAGTTTTTTTATCTGTAATGGCAATTATATTAACTACGCCGCCAATAGAGAATGTTTCAACACTAACTTCTGGACCATTCATATATTCCTCTAGTAGAATCTTTCCGTTCTTAGCATGACTTAAACTATGTTTATATGCTTTTTCTAGTTGACCTACCTCTTCTACTAAAAATACCCCTCTACTTCCCGAACTATCTGATGGTTTAACAATAAAACTCCCTGTAAAATTCTTACTAGCACTAATATAATCAACATAGTTAGTTACAACAAAATATTTTGGCATGGGAATATTTTTATCTTTTAAAACTTTTCTCATTTCACTTTTATCTGTAACTCTAATAGCAGTTTTTTTATCAATAGTGTTTAAATTAAGTTTTTCTCCAACAGCTGCAACAGATCTTACAGGCATATCTGTAGCAAGAGTCATTACTCCATCAGGTTGTAACCTTTCAGCTTCCTTTAAAATACCCTGAATATCGTTGGTGCTAACTAAACATTTTACATCTGCATATTTAAAACCCAAAGCATTTTGGTCTATATCGACTGATAATACTTCATATCCCAATTCTTTGGCCCTGATAATAGCTGGCAATTGCAGTACCCCTGCACCAATAATCATTATTTTCTTTTTCATATATCCCTCACGTTTTTATTGATTTAAGAAAAAATTTTTTATCACATCCACAGGCTCAATAATCAATTATACTAAGATTTTCTTTTTCCCTAATTCTATAGTTGCGTTCCAAAACTTTTTTAGCCTTCTTGAATAAAGGTGGACCAATAAACTTATTGTCTAACACTGCAACCCCTACTCCATCCCTTTGAAACATTTCATAGGCTTCCACCATCTGTTTAGCATCATTTACCTCTTTTTCAGTGGGTGAAAAGTATTTATGTACTAACTCAATCTCTTTTGGATTTAATACAAGCATTCCTTCAAATCCAAGTTTTTTAGCAATAATAATATTCTTTTCTAGATCTTCTAAATCATGAACCCTGATGTGAACTGTGTCAATCGGAATAACATCTTGACTTCTTGCCGCAATGGCAATTAAGGATCTTGCTGTAAAAATTGTTGATGCTTCTTCATCATTAATACCGTCAATGTCTGTGAGGTAATCTTCACATCCGAAGGCAATCGCAATTACTCTATTCGAAACCTTACATATTTCCTCAGCATGTAATACAGCAGATGCGGTTTCAATCAGAGGTATTATCTTAAAAGTGCCATTTTTATAGCCTCTCTCGCACTCGATAGTATCTAATAATTTGTCAAAAAAATAAATATCTTTACCCGTATTGGACTTTGGATACATAAATCCATCTACACCAGGAATAGCTAGATCAATGATGTCTTTAAGCAACTCCCCACTCTCTCTATCATTTATTCTTGGAAAAACATGAGTATCTTTAAATTTACCCAAGGCAATATATTCTTTAATATTATTTCTAGCTACTACTTTGTTTTGTTTAGATGGAACAGAATCCTCTAGATCTAGTAGTAATATGTCAGCATTCGTTTTTAGTGCACTTTCCATTAATTTTATATTATGTGCTGGAACAAACATCAAGGATCGCATTGGGTAATTAAACATCGTCAAACTTATCCCCCATTTTTTTAACAAGAACTTTACGTCTAAACTTCAAAACCTCAACTTTATTTTGATTAAAAACATTCGTTTCTACGTAAATAATGCCTCTATCTCTTTTTGACTTTGAATCAATCTTTTCTAATATTTTAGTTTCACAATAAATTGTATCCCCGATAAAAACTGGTTCTAAATGCTCAATATTCTCATACATTAAATTTGCAATAGCTTTACCACTGATTTCTGGAACAGTAATTCCAACCGCTAAACTAAATACTAGTGTACCTACTACTAATATTTGCCCATGCTGCTGTTTTGAGGCATAGTCAACATTGATATGCACTGGATGATGATTCATAGTTAACAATGAGAAAAGATTATTATCACTCTCAAAGATCGTTTTTGATGTTTTATGAATTACAACCTCTCCAACTTCAAATTCTTCAAAATATCTACCTATCTGTTCCATAAGCCCTCCCGATTAATATATTTAAATAAAATGATTATCCCTTTAGCTCAGCAACCACTTTACCATGGAACACGTGTTTGATATACTAATTATGCAAACTAACGTTCTGGGTTGATGATGTTGGCAAAGCAAGAAAAGATTAACTTGATAGATTTTCAGCAAAAGTTTTCAAATGAAGAAGCCTGCCTACAGTACTTGTTTCAAAAACGTTGGCCTAATGGATTCCAGTGTCCCAGGTGCGGCCATAATCGCTGCTATGAAATAACTACTCGTAACCTCTATGAGTGTACCAGATGCCACTACCAAGCTTCCGTTACCGCAGGTACAGTCACGGAGAAGACTCATACTAAATTGATGATTTGGTTTTGGGCCATTTATCTTGTTGCTCATGACAAACGTGGTCGATCTGCTACTTCGATAAGTGAAGAACTGGGTGTTTCATACAAAACTGCTTGGCTGATGTTGCAAAAAATTCGTAAAGCCATGGGAGACAGAGATTCACAATACATGCTTAGCGGGATCGTAGAACTTGACGATTTTTTTCTTGGTGCACCAAATGAAGGTGGAAAACGTGGGAGTGGGACAGAAAAATCGCTCGTTCTAGCCGGCTTGTCTCTGAATAATCAAGGATATCCTTTATTCCTAAAAATGCAAGTTGTATCAGATGTAAAAGGGGTCACCTTGGCGGAATTTGCTCATTCTGTTATTGGATCCGGTTCCAAAATCTCAAGTGCTGCTTATCGTTCATACTTAAAACTTGCTAAAGAAGGTTTTGAGCATAAACCCAAAGATTTTGATCCAAAACAAAATCCCGACCATTTAAAGTGGCTCCATACTGTCGTTTCAAATGCTAAAGCCTTTATTGCCGGTACTTTTCATGGTCTTGATAAAAAACATCTACAGGCTTATCTCAACGAATTCTGTTATCGTTTTAACCGTCGTCGTTTTAAAGGTGAATTATTTAACCGCCTTTTAACGTGTTGTCTCGAAACGCCAACAGTTACCTTTGCTGAGCTAACGTTATAATCATTTTAAATAATAATTTTACAAAACAGAACACCACTTTCCTTTGATATTAGCTTGCAGTAACTAAATTTTTGCACTTCATCATACTTAATAACATAAGGCCTTAGGTTATTTTAAAATTTGAAATAGAAAAATTAAATTCAGCTGTTTATTTGCCTTGAATTTGAATGTATGTTTTTACGTTTTAAACTAGTAATTAGTGTTATAAAAATAATTTTGAGGTCAAGAAGAAAATTTAGATTATTAACATAAAATACATCATTTTTAAACTTATCAACTGCAGAAATAGAGTTCCTAAAATAAGCCTGACTATAGCCTGAAATCCCCGGTCTTACACTGATTTTTAATTTCTCTTCACCTTGATAATGATTAATTGCTTCTGGCAAATCTGGTCTTGGACCTATAATGCTCATATCGCCTTTGATAACATTCAGCAACTGCGGTGTTTCATCAATACTGGTCTTACGAATAAACTTCCCTATTTTAGTTAGCCTGGGATCATCCTCTGCGTTGTATGTGGAACGATCTTTATTTCTAATATCAGGCGCATTCATCTTCATCGAGCGAAATTTATACATTTTAAATACTTTCCCATCCTTGCCTAGTCGTGGTGCGTTATAAAAAATTGAGCCTTTGTCCTGGAAGTAAATGCAAGGACCGATAAAAATCAATATTATAAACCAAAATGGCAGAGCCATTAAGGCTAAAATCAGATCAAATAGTCTCTTAAAAAGGTGCCTATACATTTTATCACCTTATAGTGTTATTTATAATATTTCTGCCAGAGCAGCTTTAAATGTCTCAATTACATACTCTACATCCTCATCACTAAGTAACGTATGAAGCGGAAAAGTTATCTCATTCTCATACTGCTTATAAGCATTGGGGTACTCACTTCATAGGTGTTCGGTTAACCAGAATTAGGTAACTCATAGATAATAATAAAGAAGGGAAAACCCTCAAGTCGACAGAATCAGGGAATATTCAAGTATAAATAATTTCCAGGAGGTCGCCCTGATGACTG
>NZ_QFGB01000044.1:0-34554 GCF_004369245.1 Pelotomaculum sp. FP
GTCGCTGAGGTCTGTCTACTACTACGGGCTCAAGGCACCAATGATAAATCAACCTCGCTTCGCCAGCCGCTAAAGGATTAATTCGATAAACCCCATTTTCGTTCCTCTGATGGCGCTGCCGTAGGCGACATGGGGGTCTACCCTGAAAATGTAGCGAATTCATTCGCACAAAAGTTATTTTAGATGCCCAAGTTCGGCGCTGGCGCGCCGTGTGCGATTAAAATGGCGCCTACATCGGCTGGTATTTTCATGATACGCGGCGCCGCGATAGCGGCGTGGGCAACTACTTCGAAAATAAGGTTCAGCATACGGATTAGTTCCCCATAAGCTCATACATAGCTATGATTTCATACTCAGCGGGTCACGTCAACGACATTCTTTTATCTGTTTTATATTCTCATTAACAATAGCATTTCCTTCATAAAAAAGCAAAACCCTGGCGCCCAGGGTGAGGTTACAAAAGAAACCTTATGATAGAACTGTTTAGTTATCTTTAGGCCGGGAACTAGCGGTGCTGCAAATGCCTGTCATCCCAGGCTAAAAAGCGGTAGACTAAATAATATACACCCGCGGTGGCCAGTGAGAACAAAAAGTAGTTCACTCTACAGACCTCCCTTCAATGTACTATTAATTTATATTGTATACAATATTATGTAATACGCAATACGTTATACAGTATTCATAATTGCAAGTTTATTTTGAAAGAAAAAAAAATTCCGGTATTGCGCCAGAATTTTTTAAATCCAGGATGGGATCGGTCGATTCTTTTACTTCCGACTACCATATTGATTCCCAATCAAACAATGAACTGGTGAACTCTCAGCCAATCTCCATCGTGGCTTCCGGCAGGGCCGCGGCGATGTCGCCTGCTACCAGACCTATCATGCCTTTGCGGCGTGCGGCCAGGTCACCGGCCAAACCGTGGATATAGGCTCCGGCCGCAGCAGCCCGGGACGCTTCCAGTCCCTGGGCCATGAGGGCTGCGACGGCCCCGGTCAGGACATCGCCGCTACCGGCCGTGGCCATGCCCGGGTTGCCGGTCGGGTTGATGTAAACCGCTCCTTTCGGCGCGGCCACAACCGTCCTGGCCCCCTTCAGGAGGACCACCACGTTCCAGGCAGCAGCCGCGTTGGCGGCGACAACAAGCCTGTCCTGCTGTATTTCACGTATTTTAGTCCCCGTTAACCTGGCCATTTCTCCGGGATGCGGCGTAACGACCACAGGAGCCTGGACCTTTCTAAGCGTTTCCCCGTCTCCGGCCAGGGCGTTGAGGGCATCAGCGTCCAGGACGCAGGGAACGTGTACCGCAGGAAGCAGTTCCTTGACTAAGGCCACCACTTCCGGGTCGGTCGAAAGACCCGGACCGATGGCTAAAACATCCTTATCTTCCAACAGCGATATAATACGCTGCTTGGCTTCCCTTACCAGCTTGCCGTTCCCGGAGTCAGGCAGGGGGGCTGTCATAACCTCCGTAAGTTTGGCTTCCATTATACTGTGGAGTGTTTCCGGCACAGCCACCGTTACCAAACCTGCCCCGACCCGCAAGGCTGCTTCTCCGCACAGGCTGGCCGCTCCGGTCATGCCGCGGGATCCGGCAACCACCAGGACCCTGCCAAAATCACCCTTGTGGGCGGAAGACCGGCGGTTGGGCATCCATTCCTTCACCAGCTCGCGGGTGGTCAGGTACCTCTGTGGTCCGTCCTTTTCCACCAGGCCGGAGGGGATAGATATGTCCACTACGTGCAAGTTGCCCGCATAATCAGCACCGGGCTCAAGTATCAGCCCCAGCTTGGGCAGACCGAAGGCGACGGTGTGATCAGCCTGGATGCAGGGCCCGTTGACCCTGCCGCTGTCGGCTTCCAGGCCGGACGGAATATCCACGGCCACTATCGGCTTGCCGCTGCCGTTTAAAACCTCAATAATACGGCCGGCCTTCTCCCCGATCTTGCCTTTGAAGCCGGTCCCATAGATAGCGTCTACAATCAGGTCGGTATTCATCAGGATCAGCCTTACGATATTGATGCCGTCGCCATGCTGGAGGGAGTATATCTTCTGCTCCATCTTACGCCAGATTTCCAGATTTATTGCTGCGTCGCCTGAGATTTCTTCGATATTGGCCAGGGCCAGCAGTTTAACCACGGCGCCCATGTTCAGAAGATGGCGGGCGACAACCAGTCCGTCCCCGCCATTGTTGCCCTTGCCGATAAAAACGGTAACTGTCTTGTCCCGTACATCTCCCAATACTTGTTTGACAACTTCCACCACATGGCGGCCGGCGTTTTCCATCAGGACCAGGCCTGGTATGCCGTAATCCTCAATGGCGGTCCTTTCCAACGCCTTCATTTCTTCAGCGGTAACCACCCTCATGCGTTAGCCCCCCGTCCGGTGGCGACAGCAAAAGCCACCGCAAATTCACGACTATGTGATAAGGTGATGTGCAATGATCCAATTCCTCTCTTGGCTGCCAGAGCAGCTGCGGCTCCGTGCAGTAAAACTCCGGGCGGGCCCTCCCGGCTGCGGCTGACCTCCACTTCCACCCAGCGACAACCCGAAAGGCCGCTCCCGATAGCCTTCAAAACCGCTTCTTTGGCTGCAAAACGCGCGGCATAGCAGGAAATGCGGTCACGTCTGGCCTCGCAATAAGCAATTTCCGCGGAGGTATAGACCCGCTCCAGAAACCGGCTGCCTGACCGTTCCACAGCAAGCTTGACCCGGTCGATTTCGATAATATCGGTTCCCACACCAATTATTGAATCATCACGTTTATATTCTTGGACCAAAACCGTTCCTCCCCAAAAATGCTATCTGAAAATACAAAAGCCTTCTTAAAAAAAGTTGGCGTGAATTATTCGCACAAATGAAGCATTAGCTATAATTAAAAAATTCGCCGGCGCCGGTAAAAAACCTGCCTCAACCTTATCTGACTTAACAGACAAGCATTCCTATTAAAAACCTTACAACTGCCCGCCTATACACAAAAGCCCTCTAACCGCTGCTGATTAGAAGGCTCTCTACAGGCCCAGGATCTTTTTCAACTTTTTGGCCTGGGCCCGGCTGACCGGCACCTCACTGGTCTCCTGGTCCTCAACGGTAAGGTTATAGGTCCCGTTGAAGAAAGGCACAATCTCTTTTACTTTGTGCAGATTGACCAGGTAACAGCGATGGGTCCTGAAAAAAACGTTGGGGTTTAAGCGGGCCTCCAGTTCCTTCAGGGTGAAACGGGTGAAAAGCTTGTTATTAAACGTTTTTATGTAGACATAATCCTGCTCTGTAAAGGCATAGAAGATATCGGACTCTGCAACCAGGATAGTTTTACCCTGCTTTTCCGCGGGAACACGTTCGATCCTGATCTGGTTTGGGGGTGGGCCTGTTTTGAGTTCGGCTTCGCGCTCGGCTCTGACCTCGCCTGCGCTTTGAAGGACGCCGGCCTCCTGGGTTATTTTAACAACCTTGTCAATCGCTTTCTTTAACCGCTTCGGCTCAAATGGCTTAAGGATATAGTCCACAGCGTTAACTTCAAACGCAGAGACCGCGTACTCGTCATAAGCCGTAACAAAAACAATATGCGGCCGTCTGGGCAGTTCCTGGATGACCGCTCCCAGTTCCAGCCCGCTCATGCCGGGCATGGATATATCCAGAAAAAGGACCTGGTAATCCAGCGCCTTAATCAGGGCAAGGGCTTCCTGGGCATTGGTAGCCTCACCGACGATTTCCACATCTTCGGTGCTGTTCAAAGCATGTCTAAGCTCCTGTCTGGCTGGGTATTCATCATCCACGATCAGCGCTTTAAGCTTCAACAACAGCCCCCTCCTCCCGGTGTTTCTTCAGGGGTATCCGTATATACACCGAAGTGCCTTTGTCGACCTCACTCACTATTTTTAGACCGTAATCCTCTCCATACAGGCTCTTTAAACGTTCGTGCACGTTGCTCATACCAACCCCGTTGCCGGAACCAAAACCCGGCAGCAGCACCTTGGGCAGTCTGTCCCGGCTGATTCCCACCCCGTCGTCCTCAATGATAAAGAGCATTTCTCCATTGTCCAGTCGCGCTGTAATTTTAACCGTGCCAGGCCCGATCATAGGCTGGACGCCGTGTTTGATGGCGTTTTCCACCAGAGGCTGCAGGGTCAGCACGGGTACCTGATACTCAAGGAGGGCCGGGTCAATATCCTTTTTGATCCTGATCTTTTCCCGGAAACGGGCCTTTTCCAGCACAAGGTAGGTATTTACATATTCTATTTCTTCTTTTAAACTGTTAAAATGTCCTTGCCTTTTGAGTGCCTGCCGGAAAAATGAAGCCAGGCGGATTAAAAGCCTTCTGGCAGTTTCCGGGTGCGACCTGCTGTAGCTTATTATAGCATTCAGGGTATTGAATAAAAAGTGAGGGTTTATCTGGGCATGCAGAGCGTCAAGCTCGGCAATCGTGACCAATTGAGCCTGCCGGTCCAACTCCGCCAGCTCCATCTGCATACCAAGGAGCTGCGCCACCGCCAGCGCCATCTTCACAACGGAAGGCTGCAGGTCACCCTGGTTGGTCTGATAAAGCTTCACCGTGCCGGCCACTTCGCCCTTGCATTTCAGCGGGGCGATGACAGCTGCCTGCAGGGTGCAGTTCTTTTCCGGGCAATTAAGTCCTTTCTTATCCTTGACAATCATCAACTCACCGGTGGCTATGGCCTGCATGGTAGAATGGGTGAGGATCGGTCCCCCGGCCTTGTGATGATCCGAACACTCACCGATATACGCCAACACCTTCTCCCGGTCGGTAATGGCCACAGCCGACACTTCGCTGATTTTCTTGATGATTTCCGCTGTTTTCTGCGCCGTTTCTTCATTGAGCCCTCGTCTCATAAACGGCAGGGTCTCGTTGGCAATCTGCAGGGTAGGGTCCATGGGGTGTTCGTCCAGCTTTAAGGCGGCCACTTTATACCTTTTAATATAGTCAGCCACAAAGTAGGTACCCGCGGCGTTGACGAGGATAATTAAGGCCAGCAACCCCCAGGGTCCCGGCTTAGCAAAAAAAACAACCGCTGCAATTAGGAGCTGGGCCAGGCCCCATCGTAGAACGATGCCTCCGCCCGGCTGGCTGAACAGGTTCACACCTTCACCCGCCTAAAGAGTTAATGTCAAATTTGCCGGTATATATTCTTCAATATTCGTGTAAAGCTTTCCTGCATACAAAACCTGGTTATCTCTTTTTCATTCTTTCAAAATAGTTGGCAATCCCACCAGCGTTAAGTCCCATATCCGAAGCCAGTAAATCTATAATTGACTTTTCATGTTTGAATTCACCGTACTGGGACAGTTCACCCCACAACATGCTCCATAAGGCTTCTTCAATATCTTTCACCCCGCCCCCTGCAGCAAGCATGTGCCGGCCAGTCTCGGCATAGACCCGCACCAGATCCCTATTGCGGGCGATTATCCCGGACGCGCCCGTTACCTTGCCGAAATGGGTAAAGTAGACATTCTCCAGGTCCAGACGGTTCAAGCGGTCAAAGGTTTCCATAAAAGCCGCGGGATCAAATTCTGAGGGAGGGGTAATCGGAAGTACATACGGACGCCCGATCGACCGGCTTAACAAAGGGTAATGGCCGCCCAGGCAGTCACCGCTGAAAATGCCGCGGCTGGCCGGGTCGTATATGACCATGTGGTGGCGGGCATGCCCCGGCGTGTGGTAAATGGTCAGCACTCTCCCACCCCCGAGGTCCAGGGCCTCGCCTTCTTCGGGGGTATGTACCCGCTCTTCGGGCACGGGGTAGATATCGCCAAATAAAACGTCAAAAGATGCTCCATAAAGCTGCCTGGCAGCATTGATCAGGCGGGAAGGATCAACCAGATGCCTGGCTCCGCGCGGATGTACCAATACCCGGGCGTTGGGAAACTCACGTATTAGCGCCCCGGCGCCGCCCGCGTGATCCAGGTGGATATGTGAGACTATGATGTAAGCCAATTGCCCTGGGGGCACTCCCAGGTCTTTGAGGGCCTCCACCAAACGGCCAATGCCCGGTGTCGCGCCGGTTTCAAAAATAGCGGCCTTCTCCGCCAGGATAATGTAGCAGGATGTGCGCTCAGGCTCACCCTGGTAGTTGACATCCACCTGATAAATATTTTCACCCAAGCTAATCACTGACAACTCATATCCCCCCCGTTATTTAAAAGTGGGCTTACACAACTAGAATATCTGAAAAGTTTGAAGATTGTCAACATATATTGTATCAACCTTATTTACAATAATAAGACATTACAGGTTATTTCTCCCTCCGGGCCGTCATTAGATGCCTCAATCATATTTGACTGCGGCAACCTGTTGGCATTCAGGCGTACTCATGTTCTCCAACTATAAATGCACGGTATGATTTGCTTGAAGGCAAGGAAATTACCAAGCGCTTTACTCTTTAAAGCGGTATTCCAGCTTATCTTCGGACTCAATTAAAAATGACCGCCCATTTAGCTCTGGCGATCATTATGGTGTTTTATTCAGTTTTTGGTATGAATACCGGCTTTTACTTCGTTAGCTGCAGTAAAAATTCTTCCCCGTCCTGGGTAATGTCAATGTTCCACTTTTGATTTTTTGCCAGCCGGGAAATATTATCCCGTGCGGCCGCTGAATCTACAAGCACCTTGATCGTGCCCGTACCCAGCCGGTCCATCTCCTTCTTGACGATCAGGAGCGGTTCAGGACAGAGAAGCCCTCTCGCGTCCTTGACTTCCTGCATCAGCTTTCACCCCCCGAACTGACAGATTAGCTTTGCAAACAAAGAATGCTATCACAAGGACTGCGGCAAAACCGATCAGGACCGCCGTCTGCCCTGCCGCCGGGACACCCTTGGCGCTGGCAGCCAGGCCGAAGTTATGGGCGAAAGCGGCGCCGGCTATTAAACCGAGCACCGTTACGGCGGAATCGGTATTCCCCTCTGAAGCGGATATAAGCTGGCGGAGCGGACAGCCGCCCAGCAGCACCGCGCATAAACCAGCCAGGGCCATACCGAGGAAATTCCAGAGACCATCGCTGTGCGCGATAGGTTGACCTTCAAAACCCAGTTTAAAAGTACCCATAGTTAAATTACCGATAAGTGCCGCAATCAGGATTGCCGCAAAGCCGTAAAGCAGGTAAGAGTCCCGGAATAGAATAAAATCACGGATACCGCCAGCCAAACAGAGCCTTGAACGCTGGGCCAAAACACCCACGATAACGCCTGCGATAAGCGCCAGCGCCAGGGGCGCGCGCATGGAAGCAGGACCTTCCGTACTGAAAATAATATAAGCCGGCTTGGCCAGCAGGAGAATAAACACAGTAATAACCATGCCGATAAAAACATAGCCGTTCGATTTGTTTTGAGGCATGGCCCGGCCCAGGGAAAATCCCTTGCGTAAGAAAGGCAGGCCCAGCCCAACTCCCGCAATCAGCCCGGCAATACCCCAGAGGGCATTCAAGTCACCTCCGGCGAGGCGCAAAATGGCTCTTAATGGGCAGCCCAGGAAAACCAGCATGCCGATCATGGCTATAAAACCGAGCAAGAACCTGGTCAAGGCGCTGGACCCGCCCAGAGACTTGAATTCCCTGGTAGCGACAGCCGCCCCAAAGGCTCCCAGCACCATCCCAATGATTTCCGGGCGTATATACTGCACTGTCGCTACTTTTTGCAAGCCGAGTCCTCCGGAGATATCCCTGAGAAAACAGGCAATACAATAGCCCATGTTAGCCGGGTTACCGTATTTCACCAGCAGGATCGCCATAAGACCGGTAATAGCGCCGGCAATAATGATCGTCCATTTTTGCTTCATCTAAGATTCACCTTTCTTTTGCTGGAATGCTTTCACACTCAACTGTAACTGCCTACCTCAAAATACGTTATAATTTAAGCCCTCCTCCCCTTAATATTGCTCACAAGTTTTATATAAATTTTATTCCTCTGATAATTTTCAATATGACGGCTTAGTAATCCTTTATTAAGATTATTCGATATTTTTATAACACTTGGTACTCCTAATTACTTGCTTTTATACGTTGCTTCAGAAAGGCTGGTAAATATCCTGGTGGTTGAGCCCTCCTCCACGGTGACCTCAAACTTATCGGCGCCGGCCGTGGCCTTTTCCTCATTCGGCCCGTAAGAGATAATCTTAGCCATGGCGTGCAGTTCGCCGTCCTGGGAAGGTTTAATCAATATCGAACCCAACTGGTTGTCCACCTTCAGCCGGGACCCTTCAGCCAGGCTGACGGGCTTGGACTCCCACTGCCTGGTATAGCTGTACCGGTTTTCAAAAATAGCCTCTTCTATCGTGCAGGGTTACTTTTCAACATCGGAAGAAGCAGTAAATACGGCGTATTCCATGATAGGGAATATCAGCGAGCTATTAACAAAGGAGTTGATCAAGGATGAAGTGCGCCAACCATGAAGAACAGGAGGCTGTCGCAATCTGTTCAGCCTGCCACCAGCCAGTCTGTGAGGACTGTCTGGTTACCTTACGTAACAGGCAGTTTTGCCCGGAACTGCCTGGAAAGCAGGGTGGGTGAGGATACGAAGACCGCTGACAGTACCCTGGTGGCGCTCGACCAGAGCAGCATATGCTTCCAAATCACCATTTCTTGCCGCGTGCACCAGCAGTTCGTCCGTTGCCATGCCCAACCTTCTTCCCCGCTTCTGTCTATTTAGACGTATGTACCGGTATAATTGCTTCAAGTAAAGTGAAAAAATCTCAACCAAAAAAATAAGCGCTCCTATAGCGCCTCAGTAACAAAATTAATACTTCCCTTGTGTACCATTGCCCGCCCGGGGTCGTCCATTGATATAGAATACCAATGGTGGGGCGCCATCGGCTCCTGTTCAGACATGGCCACGCGCCTGCCTGATTTCTGTCAAGGCGCTTGTGTAAGCGCCCAGAGTAGCGTCATCAAAAAGCACAAAACGGACCTCCGCAAACTCATGCCCGTCAAGAAAATCAAGCACCGTCTGCAAGGCGATGCGGGCAGCCCTTTCCACTGGGAAATGGTAGATACCTGTGCTTATGGAAGGGAAAGAAACTGAACTGATTTTACGCTCCCAGGCCAGGGCCAGGCTGTTGTGGTAAGCGCTGCGGAGGAGGTCGTCTTCTCCTTTGTGGCCGCCGGACCAAACCGGACCCACCGTATGTATGACAAAGCGGGCTTTAAGGAGCCCACCCCCGGTAATAACCGCCTGGCCGGTGGGACAGCCCCCCTGCCGGGCGCGAATTTCTTTGCATTCCGCCATGATCTGGGGGCCTCCGGCTTGGTGGATGGCTCCGTCCACCCCAAATCCGCCCAAAAGCCCGGAGTTGGCCGCGTTGACAATGGCCTCGGTATCCTGGGTGGTTATATCACCTTTTAGGATGATCAAACGTGTCTTGCCTATCAAGATTTCCAGGGGGAAACCCTCCTTAATAAAAAGGGCAGCCGGGCCAACAGTCCTTTGGCCTTTTATACTCTGAGCCTTTGGACTTACTCCTTTTTAGAGAACCCGTAGGTTCCAAGTTTTTCAGTCAGCAACCGGTATTCTCCCATACAGTAACCATAAGGACTTATTTTATTAAAATCGGGCCGCCCTTTTTCGTCCAGGACATCTTCGTTGTAATGTACCACCAGGACATCGGCTATAAACACGTTGTGACTCCCAAGAGGAATTTCCTGCCTCACCCGGCATTCGAGATTAACCGGGCATTCAGCAATTAAAGGCGCCCTGACCTGTGAAGCAGGCACAGGCGTCAGGCCTGTCTTGTTAAATTTATTAAAATCCCTGCCTGTTACCACACCGCAATAGTCTACCACCCTGACCTGTTCTGACGATGGCACATTGATCACAAATTCACCGGATTCCCTGATCAGCCGGTAGGAATGCCTTCCCTCCGGCCGTACTCCTATATATACCACCGGTGGTTCAGAATTCATAATGCCTGTCCAGGCAATGGTGATAATATTGGGATCACCGCCCTCCAACCAGGATGTCACAAGCACGGTCGGGACAGGAAACAAAACCGTTGACGCTCCTCTGGTAACTTTCTTGATCATAATCACTCCTTGTTATTTTTATATATTATACCAAATAATAAAGCAATAATAATTAATTATTGTTATAGATGGTATATTTATTTGTCATAAGTATGATTGTTGTATATAATCTCCATAATAGGCTTTCATGTTTTCCAGGATGCTAATTTACTTATATTTGATAAAAGCTGATTTTAGTCCATATATGTAATATTTTAGATGCGGAAGGAGGTATCATTCATGCAGAAAACCTTAACCCAGATGACCAGATTTTCCGGGTGAGCCGCCAAGGTGGGACCGGAGGTCCTGTCAGATATTTTGCGTGATCTACCTAAAAAAATAGATGACAATTTGCTGGTCGGAGCAGACACTTCCGACGACGCGGCGGTTTACAAGCTTACCGAAGATCTGGCAGTGATCGTAACCGTTGACTTCTTTACCCCAATGGTGGACGACCCTTACCAGTTCGGGCAGATTGCTGCGGCCAACGCATTAAGTGATGTATACGCCATGGGCGGCAGCCCCCTGCTGGCTCTTAATATCTTCTGCCTGCCTAGCTGCCTGCCGGCGGAATCAGCCTTAGAGATCATCCGTGGCGGGGCGGACAAGGTGCTGGAATCGGGCGCCCTGATTGGCGGCGGCCATACGGTCCAGGACGAGGAGCCCAAGTACGGCCTGGCTGTGGTTGGTCTGGTCCACCCCGAACAGGTGCTGAGCAATGCCGGTGCGCGTCCCGGTGACGTCCTGGTCCTGACCAAACCTCTCGGCACCGGTATTGTCAACACCGCCTTTAAAGGAGGGTTGGCCGATGAAGAGGTATACCGGGCGGCTGTCGAGAACATGGCCGCATTAAACAAAGACGCGGCAGAGTGTTTGAAAGCAGCGGGCATTGCAGCCTGTACTGATATCACCGGTTTCGGCTTCCTCGGCCATGCGGCTGAAATGGCCAGGGCCAGTAAAGTCAGCCTGCAAATCAGCTCACAGGAATTGCCTCTCTTGCCGGGAGCGCTTGATTTTGCCCGCATGGGCCTGATCCCGGCCGGCGCCTACGACAACCGCCGCTTTTTGCAGGATGACGTGGTCTTTGCAGCAGGAGTAGAACAGGAACTGCAGGATATCCTGTGTGACCCGCAGACGTCAGGGGGGCTGTTAATTCCGGTTAAACCTGAGCAGACCGGTTCTCTACTGGAAAACATGCAAAAAAAAGGTGTGTCAGCAGTTGCTGTGGGCAAAGTAATCGCCCCGCAGGACTTTCTGATCGAGGTTAAATGACTGAGCGTAATAAGTTGCTCTCGTTACCGGAGCCATTCGCATACTTCACAGCCAGGCTCATCCCTTCCGTTGGACTTGGCTGTTTTTTTGCATAAACTTTATTGTGCTGTAGATAAAATTTCAATATTAACTAGATAATTTAAATTAAAGTAATATATGTAATCAACTAAAAGAAGCTTATCGGAGGATGAAGATGCCGACGATTGAAAGAAGGGCCGCCATCTGCGGTATATGCCCGGGAGGCTGCGCGGTAGAGGTTACGCTGGAAGATGGCCGGTTAACCAACGTTGAACCATTAAAAGATGCGCCATACGGACACCTTTGCGTCAGGGGCAAACATGCGCCTGAGGTTGTCTATTCCCCGCACCGCTTAAAAACTCCGTTGATCCGTACAGGAGAACGTGGTAAAGGAAAATTCAGGGAAGCCGACTGGGATGAGGCGCTGGACTTCACGGTCCAAAAAATGCGAGAGCTCAAAGAAAAGTACGGGCCTCAAGCGATCGCAAGCCACTCCGGCCGGGGCGCCTTCGAACAGTCTTTAGTGGAATTCTGCAATGAACGGGACGGCGTGGCTTCAAAACTGCTGCTGCCTTTTGGCTCACCAAATATTGCCAGCACGGGTTCCGTATGTTACGTTTCATTTGGTATATTAGCGCCTATGGCTAACTTTGGCTTTTCCGGCCACAGACTGACGCCGGATGTGGAAAACTGCAATCTTCTCGTAGTTTGGGGCACCAATCCGGCTACAGATTCACCGCCTACTTTTTGGAAGAGAATAACCAGGATCCAAAAAAACAAGGTGAGGGTGATCGCCATCGATCAAATGCGCTCCGACATCGCCGACCACGCCGACCAGTGGGTAGGCGTCCGGTCAGGGACGGATGGCGCACTCATAATGGGAATGCTCCATGTGGTCATCAACGAAAAGCTTTATGATCAAGAATTTGTACAAAAATGGACCCTGGGTTTCGAAGAGCTGAGCGATTACGTACAGAAATATACACCTGAAACAGTCGAACGAATCACCCTTGTTCCATCACAAACTATCAGAACACTGGCCAGAGAGATCGCTAACACAGATAAAGTATGCCTGCACACCTATACCGGCCTGGAATACACCAACAGCGGAGTACAGAATATCAGAGCGTTATACATTCTATGGGCGATAACAGGGCATATCGACGTACCGGGAGGCCTGTACATTACCGGTCCGGCAAATTTGCCCATACAACGTGAAAAATTTGCAAGACCCGCCGGGATAAAAGCAATCGGCGCCGGTGAATATCCTATGTTTCATGAATTAACCGGTTGCGCCCACTACATGGAATTTCCCAAGGCCGTCTTAACAGAAACCCCCTATCCTGTCAAAGGGCTGTTGATTAACGGGTCATCGACCTTGACCTCATACCCGCAGCCGGAGATTTTTGAAGAAGCATACCGCAAGCTGGACTTCATGCTGGTAATCGACCTGTTTATGACCAGGGATGCCCTGTTTGCTGACGTCGTGCTGCCTTCGGCAACTTATTATGAAATAAATTCGTATAAGCGCTATCCTGATTACGTCCGCCTGCGCAAGCGGGTAATCGAACCAGTGGGGCAAGCACGCAACTGCACCTTGATTATGGCCGAATTGGCAAAGAGGCTGGGGTACGGTCATCTATACCCGCAAAGCGAAAAAGAGTTTATAGAAAAAGCTTTTGCCGGGGATCCGGAACTTCTGGAACGCTTAAAAAATTCTCCCGACGGGGTTCGCTTACCGGTCCGGGAGCGCACATATAAGAAATATGCATTGGGTTTATTAAGAAGCGATGGCCGCACCGGATTTCCAACGCCCTCCGGCAAGCTGGAGATCACCTCCAGCCTGATGGCTAAATATGGTTACGACGCCCTGCCGGTCTATGTGGAGCCGGTGGAAGGTCCCCTGCAAGCACCGGAGCTCTATCAAAAGTATCCGCTGGTGCTGAATACCGGAGCTAGAATTCAATCCACCTTCCGCTCCCAACATTTGAACATCCCCGGTTTGGTCAAGCTGCAAGATAAACCTCTGGTGTTAATTCATCCCGGGGATGCAGAAAAACGCGGCATTGTGAGCGGAGATAAAGTCCTGGTCAGCACCCGCAGGGGACAGGTGGCCTTTTATGCCGATGTAACGAATAAAGTCCTGCCGGGTCAGGTGGAGGTCAATATGGGAGGCGGCAACCCCACACAAGTTGAGGCTTGGAGACAGGCTAACGTCAATTGCCTCACGGACGCCAATAACAGAGACTATGTCTCAGGGTTCCCCGTTTTCAAGGCGTTGCTGTGCCAGGTGGAAAAAGCTTAACACTGCGCTTTTTGCGCGATTGAAATCGCGCCTGCATCAGAGATAGCAATTGAAAGTTATTTTTGTTCATGAACCCTGATAAACCGTTACGCAACCTGCAAGCGGCATGCTCATTGCCCTAATTTATTGGTACAGGCCTAAAGTAATACAGCAATAACCACCTTGACGATAATAGAACAGTCAGGCAGCCAACTCTGCGGTTGAACCTGGCTGTTTTATTTTAATACCTGGTATTTCTCTTTACCTGAGTTTTTTTACGAACTATTAATAATATGCGTTATACCTAAATCATTTAAATAGGTGATAGGAAACCATGCAGCAATAAATAAATTAAATAACCCTCATAAAGGGATAAACATATTCCGGGACGAATAGTTTTTTAAATATATTATTTTTCCCCAAATCAATTATAAAGATGAGGTGTCAATATTGGCAAATGACTACCGCCCCATGTGGGAATCTCTCGGGCTGGACCTGGAGGCGCACGACCAACTGCTGCAGGTAATTCCGCCGGCTTTCGGGGAAGTTTATATGCAGCAGAAGAACCGTCCGGCGGAAATGGAGTATTTTGATTTTGTGATTAGCGAAATCCACGGCCTGCGCATTCAGGAACTGCAGGAACACAAGGCACGTGGTGGCAAGGTAGTCGGCGCTTTTTGCATTTTTGTCCCGGAGGAAATCGTCCGGGCCGCCGGCGGCATCTGCGTCGGACTGTGTTCCGGAGCCGAGATAGGTACCGCCCAGGCTGAAAAGGTGCTGCCCAGGAACATCTGCCCCTTGATTAAGTCCTTCATGGGTTTCAAACTCGGTCACGTCTGTCCTTATTTTGAGTCCTGTGATATGGTCGTCGGCGAAACCACCTGCGACGGCAAGAAAAAAGCTTTTGAAATCCTCAACGACTATATGCCCGTGCATATGATGGAAACCCCTCAGATGAAAAGGGAAAAAGACAAAGCATTATGGCGCAGCGAGGTGCGGGACTTTGTAACCGAAATGGAACAGTTTACCGGAAACAACGTCACTTATGGATCCTTAAAAAGGGCCATTCAGGATGTGAACGGGAAGAGGAAGGTTCTGGCCCGCCTGGCAGAACTGCGCAAAAATATTCCTGCGCCCATCAGCGGCAAAGACAGCCTTTTGATTGAACAGATCGCTATGTACGACGACGTGGACAGGTTTACCGGACAGACCGCCAAACTCTGTGACGAACTCGAGGAGCGGGTCCGCACAGGCGCCGGTGTGCATGAACCGGGGGCCCTGCGGATAATTGTATCCGGCACTCCCATGGCCGTCCCCAACTGGAAGGTCCCCCATATCATCGAAAGCAGTGGAGCGGTTGTTGTTGCCGAAGAGCTTTGCACAGGCCTGCGCTATTTTGAGAACACCGTAGCTGAAGACGGCCACGACCTGGAACAGCAGGTAGACGCCCTGGCCAAACGCTACCTCGATATCGACTGCGCCTGCTTTACCCCTAACGCTAAGCGCACCGATAAACTGGTGCAACTGGCTGAAGAATATAAGGCTGACGGGATCATCCACTGCTCCCTGGCTTTCTGCGACCCTTATCTGGTCGAAGCAAACCGGGTTGAAAAAGTATTGAAAGAGCACAATATACCACTCTTGAGAATTGAAACGGACTATGGCCAGGAAGATTCGGGACAGCTAAAGACAAGAATTGAAGCGTTCTTTGAAATGCTCGCCGCAAAAAAAGCCTGATTGTCCCACCGTCCCTGATAACGGCATCGCGGATTGGCCTTCAAATTCACACATGACCATTGAAAATACTGAAAATGCAGGTGCGAATTCATAGTTACTGTAGATGCCCAAGTTCGGCGCTGGCGCTCCGTGTGCGATTAAAGTCGCACCTACATCGCTGGTATTTTCATTATACGTGGCGCCGCTGGCGGCACGGGCAACTACCTTGCATAGGAACCCGCTGACAACAGAAAATGGCCACCTGACCTTTGAGCGTTTAATAGACCGGCCTGATGTTGCAGGCGCCAATTCATTGCGCCTGCAACATCAGGTAATTTTCTGTTGACCTTAATACATGAGGATGCAAATAAACTATTTTTATTTCCCTGTTTATTACAATAAATATATTTTATTTATACGATAGAGGAATTTTATAATAATTGGGTGAATGTTACACTCAGTCTTTTTAACCTGAAAGGTGGGCGTCTATGCGACCCTCAATGATGAAAATTTTTGATAACCTGCGTGACCAGAACATCCTCGACCTTGAGCACGCCAAAAGGGACAGCAAGAAGGTCGTGGGAATGTACTGCGCTTACTCTCCCCAGGAGCTGGCGCTGGCAGCCGGAGCCATTCCGGTGTCTTTGTGCGGGACGAAGAACGAGCCGGTGGCGGCCGCTGAAAAAGTGCTGCCCCGCAACCTGTGCCCCCTGATCAAGTCCAGCTTTGGCTTTGCCATAACCGATACCTGCCCCTATTTTCGTTTTTCAGATTTTCTTGTCGCCGACACGACCTGCGACGGCAAGAAAAAAATGTTTGAAATACTGAGCAGTATTAAACCCATGCATGTCCTGCACCTGCCGCAGGGAACAGACCGTCCGGGCGCCCTGGGATGGTGGCTGGAAGAAATACGCGTCCTTAAAGACAAGTTGGAGGAAAACCTGGGGGCAGCAATCGATGAGGACGGTCTGCGTGCAGCCATCAAGCTGACCAACAGAGAGCGGCAGGTGATGAGAAAACTGCATGAGATGAATAGACTTGACCCTGCCCCGCTGTCCGGAGTAGATCTGCTCACCGCTACCTGGTTGAGGAGTTTCAGCGTTGATAAGGCAGAAGGAATTGAACTAGTCGAACAACTTATAGAAGAGATCCAGGAAATAGCGGAGAAGGGACTCTCCCCCTTCCGACCGGGGACACCCCGTATCCTTCTCACCGGCTGCCCGGTGGGCAGCGGCTCGGAGAAGGTATTAAAACTCGTGGAGGAATGCGGCGGCAGCGTAGTTTGCCTGGAGAACTGCAGCGGGATCAAAACCCAGGTGTATTTGATCGATGAGGACGAAAGCAGGGACCCGCTGGAAGCTATTGCCGAAAGATACCTGCAGATCCCCTGTTCATGCATGTCCCCCAATCCCCGCAGGCTCGAACTGATCAGTAAATTAATTGATGAGTACCGGGTTGACGGGGTTGTTGACCTTACCTGGCAAGCCTGCCACACCTATAACGTCGAAGCTGAATTGGTGCGCCAACTGATCAAAGATAAGTTCGGACTGCCCTACATCCAGCTGGAAACCGATTACTCAACCTCGGATGTAGAACAGCTGAAGACCCGGGTCGCTGCATTTATCGAAATGATGGACAGGAGTTGAACAACATGATTACAGTGGGCATAGATGTCGGGTCCATTACCACCAAAGCAGTATTATTAAACGGTACGACCTGGCAAAGCCTGCTGCTGCCGACCGGCTGCAGCCCCCGGGATGCCGGTAAGAGCGTATTCGAGCAAATTCTTGACAGGGCCTCTCTATCTCCTGCAGACGTCGACTGTGTTGTCGGGACTGGCTACGGCAGGATTTCACTCCCCTTCATCGATAAGGCGATCACGGAAATCACCTGCCATGCCAGGGGCGCACTTCACCTGGTAAACGGTACCGACATGGTGATCGATATAGGCGGCCAGGACAGCAAGGTAATCATGATTGATGAGCAAGGCCGTGTTATCAACTTCGCTATGAACGACAAATGCGCCGCCGGTACCGGCAGATTCTTACAGGTTATGGCAGCTGTGCTGGGCGCCGACGTGAGCGAGTTGGCGGACCTGGCGCGGGGAGCCGAGCCTGTACAGATCAGCAGCATGTGCACGGTTTTTGCCGAGTCGGAAGTGGTCAGTCTGCTGGCCCAGGGTGTACCCAAGGAACGCATCATCGCCGGTATCCACCGGTCTGTCGCCGGCCGTGTGGCCTCGATGGCCGGAAGGCTGGGCCGGGGCAAGCGAATTACCTTCACCGGGGGCGTCGCCAGAAACGGCGGGGTAAGAGAGTTTCTTGCCCGGGAACTGGGCCAGGAGGTCACTGTGGCGCCCGAACCCCAGATGGCCGGAGCGATCGGCGCCGCACTCCTGGCCAGGGATAGAGGCAAACACTAGCAAAGCCAACGCTTTTCCAAAACCGCATTCCAGCTTTATTTTGCGGATACATCGCTTGTGGTAATTATTCATTTTCAAGGAGTAATTTACATGTCAAAAACACTGGTGGAGTTCATTAATACCTGCTCCTGCTGCGATGAACATATTCAAACAATTAAAAACACGGCCCAAAAACACGGTGACCAAGTGGAAGTGAAGATTTACTACGCCGGTAAGGATGTTGATTATCTCAAAAAATATGGGATGGTAACCAAAGGCACGATGATTATTGACGGCAGAAAAAAAATTAATAACCTTTCTAAAACAATTATTGAAAAAGCTATTGAAGACGCGCTGAGGAGCTGAATTTTTTGATTTTGGAGCTACTGCAAAAGGTTATTCTGGCATCCTTTGACATCCTCAACAGCGCTTCAGTATGGCTGGTCATAAGTTTTATTCTGGCAGGCCTGATGCACAACCTCTTAAGCCCGGACCGGCTGCACCGGACGCTGGGAAACAGGAAGATATCGTCTCTGGTCAAGGCAACACTGTCAGGCATGCTCCTGCCCATCTGCAGTTGCGGTGTCATTCCCCTGGGCGTGGGGCTATATTATTCCGGAGCCTACCTGGGGCCCACCCTGGCTTTTATGACGGCTACGCCCATTATTAATCCGGCAGCCATACTCCTGGCCTATGGTTTTTTAGGGCCGCAGATAGCCACTATTTATCTCGCAACCGGGTTTGTGGCGCCAATTTTGATTGGTATGGCCGGCAACGCGCTTGCCGGGCGGGAGCTCCATGCTCCAGGCATGGAAGATCCCGTAGAGATGGTCAACCTGGAGTCCGGTGCGGAAACCAGCCTGGCACAAAAACTGAGTTCAGGCCTGCATTGGGGTTTTTTTAACATGGGTGTATCCGTCAGTAAATACGTGTGTATCGGCATGCTGCTGGCCGGATTGATGATCACGCTGGTACCGGCGTCCTTTATCCAGCAGTACCTGGGCAGCCCAGGCGTAATTTCCCTGGCCGGGATCGCCGTCCTGGGAGCAATTATGTATGTCTGCGCAGTAGGTCACATTCCATTTATCGCCGCCCTTATAGCAAGCGGCGCGGCGCCCGGCCTGGCCATTACTTTTTTAATGACCGGAGCCGCCACCAATCTTCCCGAATTAATCAGTATGTATAAAATGATCGGCCGGCGAACCGTTGTCATTTATATTACTGTCTTGACTCTCTCTTCATTATTTGTTGGCTACCTGACCAATCTATACCTGCTGCCGGGCTTTGTGCCTTTCTTTGACCTGACCAGCACCCGTCAAACTATCGGTCTGGCCAACAGCTTGGTTTTCTCTGCTCCCGGTCCTCTTCGCTATCTATGTTCAGCAATCATCACAGCTCTAGGCCTTCATGCTTTGTGGCCGGGCATCAAAAGAGCGCTGCTTAAAGAAAGGGCCGCATGATGCCCCGTCGTAAGCTGCTCCAGAGATTTTTTGCTTGGGTAGTTTTGGTACTGCTGGCCGGCGGCTGCGGAGCAGGGAACGGCAAGATGCCTCCTCCTGCCGCAGGTGATGAAGCCTTCCGGGGAGGCCCTATGCTTGAATATTTTAAGGCCGCCCACCCCGGTAAGGAAGTCATAATTTTAGACAAGGCCGATCTGAATAGCGACAACACTGAGGATATGGTGGTGATTTTCAGAGAGAGCAAGGAAACGAACTCGATGCTGGTCGTACTTGATTTATCAGGTTCATACCAGTGCACCAATAAGGTACCGGCGCCGGTGTCCAACCAGGTCATCCAGTTTAAGGACATCGACCAGAAACCACCTTTGGAGTTTATCGTCCAGGGCATGAAAGGCGCCAATGTCGGTTATGCAATTTATCGCCTGGAAGGAACAAAACTGGAGGACTTATTTGGAGAGGGGATGAAAGACTGCTGCTAGACATTTTAGACTGAAAACACGGGGAGAAATGGGGATGGTCCCCCGCGGGCTTCAAACCCGTTTGTCTGCCTGTCATGCAGGTGGGAGTCCGGTTCGAATCCGACTTCTCCCCACCAAAACCATATCAAGTATTGCTTTCAAGGAGAGAAATTATGAATAACAAGATCAGAACTGTCATGCTGCTTATTGTGTCAATCAGCCTGCTTACGCTTTTGACCGGCTGCGGCGGGGGTGACAAGCCTGCAGACCAAAACAAAGCCGCCGCGAATATCGCAATACCGGAAAAAGACAAGGACTACGTGGTGCAGCTCGGTTATTACGACTGCGATCACATGACCGGCGCCTGCATCGCCAAAGATGCGGGGATATATGACAAACTGGGTCTTAAAGTTAACGTGCTCGGGAATGCCAAGGTTCCCGAAGCGATGGCGGCGGGCCAGATGGATGTGGGGTACGTAGGCAATTCCCGTATGATGCGCGCATTTTTACAGGGCTCTCCCATTGTCGTCGGCGCCAACAACCACATCGGCGGTTCCCACTATCTGGTTGCCTCCAATGATATCAAGGAACCAAAAGACTTATTGGGCAAGAAACTGGCCATCGGGACAGCCCCGGAGAAAAATAACCCTTCGTGGATTGTAATGGCTGAAAGGCTAGGACTCCCTATCGAGGGCGCGAACTACGAAGTGCTAAACATGGCCGACAAGGATGAGTACTTCGCCCTGAAGGCAGGTAAACTGGACGGGTATGCCGCCTGCGACCCCTGGGGTTCGATGGCTGAATTCGAAAAAACCGGCCACGTCCTTGCCGCTATGGATAAATTGCCAAGCGGAGAGTGGGGCGAGTGCTGCGCCTTCAACTTGAATAAGAATTTTGCCACGGAACATCCGGAGTTGGCCAAGTTGATGGTCCTGTCCCATACCAAAGCAATAGAACATATGTATCTTAAGCCTGTTCGCTCAGCCGAAATTTTCGCCGAAAATTACAAGGTGCCCATGGAAGTCGCACTGATGACCATGTGGAAGAAAACGGTTGCTGAAGGCAGGACTATCACCTGGAAAATTGACCTGAATAACTGGCAAAGACAAATAGATATGGAACTTGGGTTTGGAACACTTGATAAGGCGCCAAACGTGAATGAGTTTATTCAGCCCCAATACCTGAACGAAAGCGGGGCCGATGACTTTGACACCTTTATTAAGGAAAAAGTGGACCCGGTCTTCCCGGTTGGCATGTCCTATGAAGAATGGAAAACCAAAGCCTATAAACTGGAAGGTAAAACGGCATAACACCTTGCCTGAAAATATACTCGGAAGCAGGGGGACGGGAAGCAGTGGGAAGCAGGGGGACGGTTCTTTTGCTTCCTTTTCTTGAAAATAGCCGTACAGCTTATTTAACTCACAGGGCGAATCCCAAAAGATGCCGGCGCCCTACCATGGGCATGGACGTCTAATGGCTGCTATGAAAAAATTATTTGTCATAGCAGCGGTAGCTGTCCTGCTGCTGACAGCCTTCTTGTACCCTCAGCGGGGAGGAGACAACGGGAAGGTTAAAATAGGTGCGCCTGACGACACAGGCGGCATGATCATACACTACCTGGTGCACGAAAAGGGCTACGGGGATGCTGAGGTGCAGCATGATTTTGAACTGTACCCGGTGAAGGATTGCTGCTCCAGCACCTCCCAGTGGGCCTTAAGCAGCAATCAGTATGACCTTGCCGTCATGTGCCCTGACGCGGCTGAAAGCCTCCTGGAAAAAGACGGCCGGTTTGAAATCGTCAGCCCTTGTCTGATGAATTCGGACATCGTGGTGGTTAAACCCGGGCTTACTCCACAAAAAATCGGGATTGCCCAGAACCGCACTCACCAAACACAAATTGTGGCTGATATTTTCGGCCAGGGGTGCGCCACAGCGCCTATGCTGCCGGCAGCCATTCCCTACGCCTATGAGAAAAACGCGGTTGACGGCGTGGTCGTGGATGCGCTGAGGGGATTTACCATGACCGGAGATAAACTGCCTGCGACTCCCGTGGAAGCAGGCCACATCACCTACGTACTGGTTGTTAACAATAGCTTTAAAGATGACCCGCGTTATCAGGAATTTCTTGACTTGTTTCAGCAGTCGGTTGAAGAACTAAATAACCCGGATATCCTGATTGAGGAGATCGGGAGATACAAAAATATCGACTTTTCACGCGAGGAGGTGAACCAATGGAACCGGTTGGGGATAAAGCACGTATTTACAATTCCAGAAATGCGCGGTTAATACGCGAAAAAGTCATGGGCTCATTTGGCCAAAAACAGATATTGTACCGCTTGATTACTATTGCGGCGGTTTTCGGTATCTGGCAGTTGGCCGCCAACCACTACCACAGTGAATTTATGATGCCATCTCCTTTGAAAACGATGATTACCTTCACCTCTGTCGTACATGACGCAGACGTCATCAAAAATCTCCTGCTTACTTTAAGGAGGGTTCTGACAGGATTTGCTTATGCGCTGATGATAGGGATCCCGCTGGGCTTTCTGATGGGCTACTCAAAAACGGCCATGCAGTTGTTTGACCCTTTGATCGATTCACTCAGGCAGATCCCGATCATGGCCTGGGTGCCGCTGACCATCGTCTGGTTTGGCCTCGGCGACGGTCCCACCGTATTTTTAATTGCTTTTACCGGAACCTTCCCCATCGTAATGAATACTATTGCCGGCGTGCAAAACATCTCCAAGGATTATTACAATGCTGCCCGCAGCATGGGCGCCAAGCCCTGGAGCATATTCGCCCACATTATCGTTCCCGCTTCCATGCCCGATATCCTGATTGGGGGCAGAGTCGCCATCGGGCTGGGCTGGATGTCGGTCATATGAGCGGAATTCATAGCGACGAGTGCCGGTTTCGGCTACTCCATGGTGGAAGCGCAGACAAGAATGCAAACCGACACACTGGTGGCCCTTATGATCCTGGCCGCCCTGATCGGGTACACTATCGACCGGATTCTTCAATTATTTAACAGGTCTCTTACAAAATGGAGGTTTGTTCAGTAATGGAATTGATAATTGAAAATGTCTCCAAGGTTTTTACTAATGACAATAAGGTCCATACAGTTCTCAGGGATTTGAGTTTTTCTGTGCAGGAAGGCCAGTTTGTGACCCTCCTGGGCCCTTCCGGCTGCGGAAAAACCACCCTGCTGACAATCATGGCCGGGTTCCAAGCGGCCTCCGGCGGGCGGATCCTGCTAAACGGCAGCCAGGTAACGAAACCTGGTCCGGACAGGGGGTTTGTTTTCCAGAACTACGCGCTCTTTCCCTGGATGACGGTAAGGGACAATATCCTCTATCCGATGAAACAGCAAAAAGTGCCCTCCAAGGAACAGGAACAGCGCTTACAGCGATTACTGGCAATAGCCCAGCTCGAAGGCAAGGAAAAGCTTTACCCGCACCAGCTTTCAGGGGGCATGAAACAAAGGACTGCTTTCATCCGGGCGCTGGCCGGCAGTCCGGAAGTGCTCTTGATGGACGAACCACTGGGTGCGGTTGATTTTCAAATGCGGCAAAACCTTCAAGAAGAGCTGGAGTCTTTGTGGCTAAAGGATAAAACGACCGTCATCATGGTGACGCATGATGTCGATGAAGCCATCTATCTCAGTGATAGAGTGATCGTGATGTCTGCCCTGGAAGGAAAAGTATTGGAAGACTTGTCCGTCAAACTGCCCCGCCCGCGGAACCGGAAGGACAGGGAATATATCAAGACCAAAGAACACCTTATGGATCTCCTCAAGATTGCTATCAACAAGCGGCCGGAGTCACCGGAAACCCAAAGAAAGCTATGCCTGGCGTAAGTAAGAAACTATTGTCTTGATGCCTTTGAAGCTCTAATCGTTGCAAAGATGCTTTTTCAATCGAATAATACTTTAAAAAAAACAAGGAGGTTTTATCGATGAAAGTAGCGTATATTTTTTCTTCAACCACCTCGCAGAAGATCCTGGACAACATGATTATCCCTCAGTTGGAAGGGGATACGCACGGAGCTGAGGTGGCCGGCATGTTTTTCTTCATGGACAACACCTATTTTCTTTTAGACGGTACCGAAATGGGCGAAAGGCTGCGTCAAATACAGGAAAAGAACGGCATGCTCCTAATGGCTTGCGACAAGTGCGCCATTGAACGCGGTATTGAAAACAAACTGATCTCCGGCGCAAAAATAGGTTGTTTCCCTCAGCTTTACGCGGCCCTGGGAGGCGCGGGGATTGACCAGGTCATAACCCTATAATATTCAACCGGAGGGGCAATTTTTGCACCACGGCTTAAACCGACAATGAAGCTCTTGACCCAATAGCCGGATTTCCACCTTAAAGATCTCTGCTGACCAGGGTTAGCAAAAAAAGCAATTAAGAAGCTTATAAGCGATTCCTAAAGCAGGAACCGCTTTTTTTCCTTCATGTTTTTTACTAAAACTACCGGCGTCCTCTCCAAGTTTAACCTTTGCAAAGTCAACGATTGACAGGATTCTTCATAAATGTATAAAAAGCTACTTATTTTTCAAATATTCAAAACACATCCCGGGAAAACCATGAACCTGTAAATATGCAGGTTATATTTATATAGTATTATCCTAAATAATTACATGAATTCACATATAAATTAAATTTAAAGCTTCCTTTTATTAATATGCGCCACTATAATGAAAATTGATTCCTACTACAAATTATATTATTATATAATGTAGGTAGTAATATTTAAAGGATCACAACTAAGAAGGATTAAGAAAATGTGTAAACTAAGCAATCCCCGTGCGCTTTCCGGGGACACGGCAGAACTGCAAACTCTCCGTACGGTCTGCGGGATCTGTGGCAGTTGCTGTGGGATGACCCTGACTTTACAAAATGGTTCGGTTATTGCTGTCGATGGCGACCCGGCTGATCCTTATAGTCAAGGAAACCTATGCTTTAAGGGCAGAGCAATCATTGACTTATTGAACGCTCCGGACAGACTAAGATATCCTCTCAGTAAAACAAGGAACGGGAAATGGCAAAAATTGTCCTGGGAAGAGGCCTTTGATCTCCTCTCAGAAAGGTTAAAGACCATCAAAAACAGGTATGGCCCGCAAGCCCTGGCTGTCCATGTCGGACAGGCCGGCGCGGGTAAAGAATTCACACATTATGTGGAGAGGTTTTGCAATATATATGGCACCCCCAATTTCTCCACACTCGGCAGCCATTCTAAACGATTAGCCCATATTTTGACTTATGGAGCTATACCTGTCTCAGATTATAGAAACAGCAGCTGCATCCTGCTCTGGGGTTATAATCCCACCAGGGCCTGTCCTCCCCTGTCTAAGCAAGTCAGCGAAGTACACCGGAGAGGCGCTTATTTAATCGTAGTGGATCCCATCACTACCCCCCTGGCTAAAACTGCTGACTTTCACCTGCAACTAAGACCGGGCACCGACGGAGCTCTTGCGCTGGGTATGCTTCATGTGGTGATCCGTGAAAAGCTGTATAACAAAGATTTTGTCAAACGTTGGACCACCGGTTTTGACCAGCTCTGTGATTTGATCAAGGAATATCCCCCGGAAAGAGTCTCAGAAATAACGTGGGTTTCAGTGGCAAAAATCACGCTTGCAGCAAGGCTTTATGCCGGGTCGGCGCCTTCCTGCGTTACTACCGGCATAGCCACGGAACTACAGGCCAACGGGTTTCAGACCAACCGTGCCATAGCCATTCTCCAGGCCATTACCGGAAACCTGGACATTTCAGGGGGAGCTATTTTTCCGCCGGTTGCTAAACTATCCCCGCTCTCCGCTGACAATCAGTCCCTGGATAAAAAGCCGGCTGTGGGAGAATATACTTACCCCCTGTTTAAGAAGTATACCAACCAGGCGCAGGCCAACCTGTATACCAGATCTATTCTGGAAGGTAAACCCTATCCTATCAAAGGTATGGTCGTGACAGGAAGCGATCCTGTACTGACCTGGCCTAACACAGGCGAGGTCAGGAAAGCATTGGGCAACCTCGAATTTCTGGCTGTGATGGACCATTTCATGACCGAAACGGCTCAACTGGGCGACTTGGTCCTCCCGGCAGCCACATTTTTATCCCGCAATGAGATCTGGCGGATTTTAATATCCAATGACGGCCCAAGACTGGGTCTTGCCCCAAAAGTACTGTCTGAAGAAGGATTGCTCACGGACTGGCAATTCTGGAATATTTTGGCCAAAAAAATGGGCTACGGCAGGGATTTTCCATGGCTTACGGAAGAGCAGGCGCTCAATTACAGACTGAAGCCAACAGGCCTGACTCTGGAAGAACTAAAAGATAAGCCTGAAGGTGTTAAGTATGCTGAGTGGGCTGAAAAAAGCTACGAACGGAAGGGATTTGACACCCCTTCCGGAAAAGTCGAGATATATTCGAAGGTTCTTCAAGATCACGGTTACGAACCTCTTCCCAACTACAGAGAACCCATTGAAAGCCCCTTATCTTTAACATGTCTTGCAGAAATCTACCCGCTGGTTTTGACCACCGGGGCAAGGAATGACGCATACCACTGCTTTCGTTGCCAAAACCTGCCGGTTTCTCACATGCAAAACCAGGAACCCATGGTTGAGGTCCACCGGGAGAAGGCCAAAGAGCTGTACCTGCAGGATGGAGAAACTGTTGTAGTTGCGTCGCCACGCGGGAGGATAGAGTTGAAAGTAAAATATACCGATAAAATTGACCCGAGAGTGATTAGCATTCCGCATGTCTGGGAAAAAGCAAATGCCAATGAATTGACGGACAATATCATTCTTGACCCCGTAACCGGATTGCCTCCGGACAGATCAATGCTTGCCAGGATCATCAAAAAGGAATAGCTAAGCGGAGCCTCTTTTTCTTTCCAGAAGTTCACCAGCCGGTACGTTGCCATGTCCTTGCCGAAAATAAGTCAGCCAGGCTGTCCGCATTCCCGTATTAATAAACGAATCAAATATTTTGGCAAAAAAGAAAAATTTATTACTACTACAATGGATATTATTATATAATGTAATAATAAATGCGCAACAGGGTTTCACATGAAGGATTGAAAAATGGGTAGATTGGTAAATCCTTGGTTTTTCAGCGATAAGACACCGAATGGTCTGCGGTATTTTTATAGCGGTTGACCATGGAGCAGCTAAAAAGTAAACCTGATCGGGTTAGGCACACTAAAGTCTAAAAAAATTGATATAGTATTTTAAAGCTCAACCTCCTCTCCATTAACCCATTTCCGTTAACCGTTAAATTACGGGCGGATTGGGTTTCTTTTTTTAACTGACTTTAAGATAGGTTAGGGCGGCGACCAGAAGAAGCAGGATCGCCACTCCCACATAAAAATTATGCCGGTCCCTTTTAGCCTGCCTCCGCTCTCTAAGCAGTTCCTTCTTCTCAGGCGAGACGTATTTGACACTTTTCAGCTTTCTGCCTTCTCGCGGGCGGAACTCATATATTTTTGCCTGTTTCCTTTTATCCGCCATTTCACACCTGCGCCATCTTCAAGGACAGCAAATCCTTTTTCCAAGCCGTACGTTTCATTCCTGTCATCCTTTCAAAATCTCCACAAAAGCCTCAACATCATTAACAGGGGACTGGCAGGCGTAATTTTGACAGACATATGCCGTGGCCCTATCATCTGCGAGCCGCTGTTCCCGCACGAAAGGAGCCAGTTCTTCTATTTCTTTACCAGCCCCATCTTCCGGGTGAAAAACGATCACAGTCCGCGGGTTGTATTGGGTATGGACGGCGCTCAGCATCGCTTTTGTATCGGCTGAATCCTGCCTCCCGGCAATAACCACTTCCCGCGTTGGGCCCAGGTAAAAATCCACCCCCTGGAGAAATGAAGTATAACCCGGCGGGTGTTTCTCAACTTCTCCGGCGAAAGTACTAATTTGTTTCCCGGCTATTTCCGCCAGCTCTTCATCGCCTGTCAGCCGCGCCAGGCGAAGCAGGTTCAACAACATGACCGAGTTTCCTGACGGGATTGCCCCGTCGTAAAGTTCCTTGGGACGGGCAATGAGTTGCTCGGCATCTTCACCGTAGAAAAAGAATCCACCGCTTTCACCATCCCAAAAAAGTTTGAGAGTATCCCGGGTCAGTTCAACTCCCTTCCTTAAATAGCCTGCTTCGAAGGTCGTTTCATAAAGTTCCATCAACCCCCAAATCAGAAAGGCATAGTCGTCCAGGTAAGCGGGAAAGGCCGGCTCACCGTCACGATACCTGGCTAAAAGCCTGCCGTCGCTCCTTCGCAACTCCCTGTAAATGAAATCAACCGCACGGACCGCCGCGCGCGTATAAAGGGGCTCCCCGAGCGCGGCGCCGCCCCTGGCCAGCGCGGCAATCATCAGCCCGTTCCATGAAGTCAGTATTTTGTCGTCCTTATATGGGTGTACCCTTCTCTCCCTGGCCTCAAACAGCTTGCTGCGAAGATTTTCGACGTAGGATGTGAACTCCCCTTTCTCCATTTTTAATTCTACCGCAAATTTTTCAGGAGTTTCCAGGATAAGGTTGGGAATGCTGCGGCCCTCAAAATTCCCACCCGGGGTAATGTTATAAAGCCGGCAGAAAGCTTTCCCGTCCTGGTCACCCAGCACTGCCGTGATTTCCTCGGGGTTCCAGACGTAGAACTTACCTTCTTCCCCTTCGGAATCGGCGTCCTCAGCAGAATAAAACCCGCCTTCCGGTGAGGTCATATCCCTGAGGACGTAAGTAAATATCTGTTTGGCCAGCCCGGCGTAAAGCTCCTTGCCTGTCACCTGGTAGGTCTCAGTATAAGCTATGGCCAGCAGCGCATTATCGTAGAGCATCTTTTCAAAATGCGGGACCAACCACTTTTCGTCTGTCGCATAACGTGAGAAACCATAACCGATATGGTCGTAGATCCCCCCCCGGTACATGGACTCCAGCGTCTTTTCAACCATGGAAAGGGCCTGTTTCTCCCCGCTCCTCTTCCAGTAGCGCAGAAGGAAGGTGAGGGTATGCGGCGTGGGAAACTTCGGCGCCCGGCCAAAGCCGCCGTACTGCCGGTCAAATATACCCCGCAGTATCTTAAAAGCCCTGTCCAGGACATCCGCGCCGACCTCGCCTTCCGGGACAGCGTCAAAGCGTGGCTGAATCGCGCCAACCACCTCTTCCCCGGCTTTGATCACCCTATCCCGCTGCTGCTCCCAGCTTTCAGCTACCCGGGTCAGAATATCCACCAACCCCGGCATCCCCCGGCCAGACTTTTTGGGGAAATAGGTCCCCGCAAAAAAAGGCTTCTTCTCAGGGGTCATCAATACCGTCAGCGGCCACCCTCCATGCCCGGTCATGGCCTGGCAGACCGTCATATAGATATGGTCAATATCCGGCCGCTCCTCCCGGTCCACTTTTATTGCAACATACTCCTTGTTAAGGATCTCAGCGACCTCTTCGTCCTCAAAGGACTCTCTTTCCATTACATGGCACCAATGGCATGTACATCAATAACAACGGTGTCAGCTATACCCAATAGATAAGAAAATCGGTTTATCTTCTACCTCGGCTTTGGCAAACGCCTCATCACCCCAAGGGTACCAATTTACGGGGTTGTTAGCATGTTGCAGAAGGTAAGGGGACTTTTCACTGGCTAATCTATTGGGTATTTTTGTCGTTGTCATGGCATCACCTCCTTGTTGATTTACTGCAATATTATGGGTAGTCTACACCAAAACCATTTTAAGTATATTATGAAATAATTAACAAATAATTACCCATCGTAGGACATAACTGACCTTGACTTTTAATACTTCTAGAAGTGATTTGATCTTAATCAATATCGTAGTATAGAAACAAACTATTGGGAGGGTTAATTAAATCCTCCCAATAGTTTTACTTTAGCTTGTATTTCTTTTTTATTCAATCTTTCTTTTCCCATTTATATAAATATCAATTACAAGAAAAATTATGTTTTGATAGTCCCTCTGGCTCTTCTTTATATTTCTATTGATTTCAACTACTGTCATATGCTAAAACATCATAATGCTATTCACCCCTAATCTGATATACCAGTCAACGCGATTATATTTTCTTTGAAGTCGGCATAATCCACACTATCTTTAGCGACAAGATTAGGTATATAGTAAAACTTATCCGTTGTTGGTGATTCACTGCTGGCAATTGTTAAATCTACTTGAAACCCTATTAGCGTCCAACATTCAGTATATCCAACCTGCTTTGCCTTTTGGTGGCTTTTTTCCGCTTCTCCCAAACGGTTATGTGAATTTGCGGCATCTGTGCCTCCTTTAATCTCAATGGCAATCCAGTTCCGGTATTTTCCAGATTTAAGTTTTTCCCTAATGATAATATCTGGGTCTGAAGAAAACTCTATGCTTGTCTCCCTTCCTGCCGCATTTTTTAGAACAATTTTGTCCTCTGAAGATAAGATAATCGCTTCGTCAACGATATCTCTTATAATTTCAAAGACCATCTTTGTTGCCGCTGTTCCAAGGTCATTGTTTCGCCCTCCCCTCAGTTGGGGACCGAGGGTTAATAATGTTAAGTCTCGGAAAAGACTACTTGATATTGCGGATTTACTAATTGAGTTCAATAGTAATGAAGCACTTGTATTTAGGGCTTTAACTAATTCCACCAACAAAGGTTGTTGAGTTTTAGTAATTATGCCTTTAAATTCCATACCACTAAAGACACCAAAACCAAGACCTCGCTCCCCTGTATAGAATGATTTTTGTGGGAAACCTAATAAAAGTCTATAATATCCAATTAGACGAGGGTTCATTTCAAGTATGTAAGGAACCATAAACATTACTTCCCCTCTTATTCCATGTTTAGCCAATAATTGTAAATCATTATTTTTGACATAATTTTTTAGGTCTTCGTCTATTTTTCCGATATCAGCATTTTTCACCGTTTCAAATAATGCTTCTTGGAGAGTGCTTTGCTTAAGCTTTTCCAAGCGCTGGTAAAAACTAATTTGTGTGTCTGGAAGTGGTGTTCTAAACTTCATTTAACTTTAAGCCTTCTTCCTTTTCGAATTCGAGTCTATGGGAATTGATTCTTTGTGTTGCCATATCAATATATTCTGGATTTATCTCGATTCCGATATATCTGCGGCTCAAATCCTCGCAAACAACACCTACTGTTCCAGAGCCAAAGAAGGGGTCGAGTACTAAATCATGAACTCTACTGCCACTTTTTATGCAGGGGATAATCAATTCCGGTGGGAATGTCGCAAAGTGAGCATCCTTAAAAGGTTGGGTATTTACATTCCATACTGTCCTCTTATTTCGATATTCATGATTGTCAGCTTTTTCTCTGATGGCTTGATAATCATAATAATACTTTTCTGATTTGCTTAAAAGGAAAATATATTCATGGCATTTTGTCGGTCTATCTTTCACGCTCTCTGGCATACAGTTTGGCTTATTCCATATTATATCACTTCTTAGGTACCATCCGTCAGATTGAAGGGCAAAGGCAACTCGCCAAGGTACACCAACCAAATCTTTAGGTTTTAAACCTTCAGGTGTATCAGGTCGGTAAGCCATCGCCCTAACATTTGTTTTGTTGTCAGTTTTTTTGTCTGGGGCACGATATTTTCTATTACCACTGGTATACGAGTCTCCGATATTGAGCCACAATAATCCATCGTCTTTGAGTACCCTGTGAACCTCTCTAAATATTGATACGAGATGATTCACATAATTATCCAGTATATCTTCTGCCCCGATTTGGTTCGGAATTCCATAGTCACGAAGTCCCCAGTATGGAGGAGAGCACACTGTACACTGAACAGTTTTATCAGGGATAAATCTAAGGATCTCCAATGCATCCCCTAAGATTATGCAAGATTCTAGTATTTGAAATGTTGCGAAATCTAAAGATTTAATGACCCTCATTGCATCACCCTATATTCTGAGTATTCTGATAGAATGGAAATAATAACTGTATATATTTTATGACTAGCTAGGGAGGAAGACAAGAACTTATTGGTCATCCTCATATGTTTTCGACAGGCTTCCTCGCTGGGAAATTTTTCTTTAAATTTCAGTATGTTCATCGTTTCTTGCTGCGCCATTCTTATCATGCCGAACATGTATTTGCCTTAATTATAGCAAACACATGTACGATTAGCAATGATTTTTGAGACAACTTTATATTCATATTATTTTATATTTGGGTATTTTTATTAACATGGCACCAGTGACAGGTAGCATAGCCGATACTGAGAAATATCGATTTATCTTCTGTTCTCGCTTTTTCAAAGGCCTCCTCACCCCACGGATACCAGTCCACCGGATTGTAGGCGTGCTGCAACAGATACGGCGACTTCTCCTGTGCCAATCTATTGGGCTTGTTATTCGTCGTCATCGGGCGTCACCTCCTTGTTAACTTAAATTATCCATAATTCCTTTATAAATTATTTTCAATTATTATCCATCATATTCTTTATACTATGTGTTAAATATTGTATAATCCAACTGATGTAAATGAACATTGGTTTTATATTGCGTAATTTATTCTGTGAAAAATTGGAGGAACGCAAATAAATGAAACTTACTATCAGAGAATGTACGTTAGATAATGTTTATATACTTCGTGAATTTCCTTACAAAACATATAATGAAACCTTCAGACATATGAATACTCCATCTAACATGAAAGCCTATCTGGAAAAGGCTTTTGATATTAATAAACTACGTGATGAACTGTTAAACAGCAGTTCATTATTTTATTTTCTATATGCCGATGAAGAATTGGCAGGTTACTATAAATTGAATGAATACGCAGCACAAACTGATATCAATGACCCACAATCCATAGAAATTGAAAGAATATATGTGACAAAACAATTTCAAGGTAGAAGCTTGGGAAGCATCTTATTGAATAAGGCAATTGACATGGCAAGTATACGAAAAACATCGTACATCTGGCTTGGTGTCTGGGGAAAAAACGATAAAGCTATTTTATTTTATAAGAAGAATGGATTTTATGTAATCGGCCAACATTCCTTTTTTTATGGGAGAAGAAGAACAAACAGATTGTATTATGCGTAAAGATTTACAAATTTAGCTACTGGATGTCTCGCAACATTCATTTGAAACGTAATCATTTTAGGTAATTTACAATCTCATTACTAATTCTTCGTTGAAGTAATATTTTACGTACTGCCGTAAGTCATCTTCAGGCGCATACTGGATACTACGGAGTATAGATTAATTCTTTTATGATAAGTAAGACATACAGCCAGACAGTCATAGCATGTTAAAGAAAAACAACTCTCTTTGTTGGTTAAGCTTGAAATACAATGACATAACCCCTGTGGTGGTTGAATAGCAGCTTTATTTTGGTTTTATTAATATTCGTCAATTTGCTAGAATAAATATTGACTATAGTGGGGTACTCCCGCTCTGGTATTTAATAATAAAGGAGAGTGGTCCCATCATTATGGGTGACGACACGTCATTCAGTCTATTTTTGGCGCTGAAAATCTTCCTGGCACTATTTCTGGTCTTTTTGAACGGCCTCTTTGTGGCAGCAGAATTTTCATTTGTTAAGGTAAGGCCCACCCGGTTGGCCCAACTGGTGGCGGAGGGGAACCCGCGTGCCAAAAGTGCCAGGATTTGTGTCGAAAACATTGATGCTTATCTTTCAGTTTGTCAACTGGGTATTACCCTGTCCAGCCTGGGCTTGGGCTGGCTGGGCGAACCGGTGGCAGCAAAACTTTTGGAACCCCTGCTGCATGCCATAGGGGTGACAGCGCCGACGGCAGTGCATTCCATCTCCTTTATAGTTGCCTTTATACTGGTCACTTTTTTACATGTGGTATTTGGTGAATTGGTGCCCAAGTCGCTGGCAATTCAGCGAGCAGAAAATATCACCCTGTGGTTGGCCGGTCTCATGCGGATGTTTTTTTATCCCTTTTACCCTGGGATTGTTGTATTTAACGGTACAGCCAACCGAATTTTGCGGCTGCTGGGGATTCAACCGGCCAGTGAGCACGAGGAAAGCCACAGTGAAGAGGAACTACAGATGCTAGTATCCGAAAGTTATAAAGGCGGGCATTTAGACAAGAATGAATGGCGTTTGCTCCAGAACGTATTTGAGTTTGAAAGACGGGTAGCCAGGGAGGTTATGTTACCTCGTCCAGAAGTTGTTTTTCTGGACAAGAGAAAGCCCCTGGAGGAAAACCTGGAAATTGCCCGTAAGACAGAGCACACCCGCTTCCCACTGATAGACGGGGACAGTGACCATGTGGTGGGGCTGGTACACATTAAGGACCTGTTTAAACTGCCAGCCGGGTCCAGTATTGACCAGGTGGAACGCAATATCATGATGGTGCCCGAGGGTCTTCCTCTGGATCGCATGCTCAGGGAATTTCAACAAAATCACCAGCATATGGCGCTGGTTGTAGATGAGTACGGCGGTACCAGCGGTATTATTACAATGGAGAATGTACTAGAAGAACTGGTTGGAGAAATTCAAGACGAGTTTGACCAGGAATCTCCCCAGGTGACAACGGAAAAGGAAGGCACATTTATTGTGGACGGCCGGATGCTTCTGGAGGAGGCATCGGAAATGTTCTGCTTAAAGGTGGATGAAGAGGAAGAATACGATACCCTGGGGGGCTTTGTTTTTGGAAAACTGGGCAAGCGTCCCCGTGTAGGTGATGTGGTGGAACTGCCGGAGCACCATTTGGAGATAGCCGAAATGCGGGGCCTACGCATTCACCTCATTCGTTTAAATATATTAAACAAAAACCTGTGTGAGGACAAACTTACCGCATCATAAAAACTCCGGGCTTTAGCCCAATGTCATTAAGATAAGGCCAAGGCCATACCCGCAGCACAAAAGAGCAGAGTATCAAAAGGTACCCTGCTTTTTTTCGTTAAAAAATTGGAGAAATTTCAGAAAAACACTTGACAAAACGTAAAAA
>NZ_QFGB01000045.1:0-34506 GCF_004369245.1 Pelotomaculum sp. FP
GCCCGGTAACGGCGGGCCGGCAACCAGCGCCCAGCTGAATAATCCCTGTGGTGTAGCGGTGGACAGCGCCGGCAACCTATACATTGCTGAAAGCGGCGGTAAGATCATCCGCCGGGTGGACCCCAACGGCATCATCACCAAAGTGGCCGGCAACGGGGTCTACGGTCAGTCCGGTGACGACATTCCGGCCACCAGCGCTTTGCTATTAGACCCATCTGATGTGACGGTGGACGGCTCCGGCAACCTATACATCGCCGATAGAAGCAGCAGCAGAAATCAAGTACGCATGGTGGCAGCGCATACCGGCACTCTGTACGGAATTTCCATGACGGCTGGAAACATCTACACCGTGGCCGGCAATGGCTCCGCCGGTTTTTCCGGCGACGGCGGGCCGGCCGCCGGCGCCCAGCTAAACAGGCCTTCCGGCGTGGCGGTGGACAGCGCCGGCAACCTTTACATCGCCGACAGCTCAAATTATCGCGTTCGCAAGGTAGACCTCAGCGGCGTCATCACCACTGTAGCCGGCACCGGAACAGCCGGTTTCTCGGGTGACGTTGGCGCGGCCACCGATGCTCAGATATGTGCTGAAGGTGTGGAGGTGGATAGCGCCGGCAACCTCTATATCGCTGACAGCTCAAATTATCGCGTCCGCAAGGTGGACACCAGCGGTATTATCACCACCGTGGCCGGTACCGGAACCAGCGGTTATTCCGGCGACGGCGGGCCGGCCACCAGCGCGGAGCTAAGAAACATTAATAATGTGGCGGTGGACACCTCCGGCAACTTGTATATCGCCGACAGCTCAAATTATCGCGTCCGCTTCGTAAACCTGGCCTCCGGTACGGCTACGGAACTGGCTACTCTTACCTTAAGTGGCAGCCCGGCCTTGAGTTTTACCGGCGCACCCTTCACCTACGACCTGGGCGGCCTCACCCTGGCCGGTACGGACCGGACCGGGGCGGCCTATGACCTCACCGGCCTGCCGGTAGCCTGGACGGTAACTTACGGCCCCGCCACAGTCTCGGGCAGCACTCTGACCATTACCGGCAGCGACACGGTCGGTGTCACTGCTACAGTCTACGGTGTTACCAGCAACATCCTTGATCTTACCGTGGACGGCTCCGGGGCGCTGAACACCCTCAGCCTGAGCGGCAGCCCGGCCCTGAGCTTCAGCGGCGCCCCCTTGAACTTCGACCTGGACGTCCTTACCCTGGCCGGCACGGACCGGTCCGGGGCAACCTATGACCTCACCGGTCTGACGGTCACCTGGGCGGTCTACTCCGGCCCCGCCACAGTCTCGGGCAACACCCTGACCATTTTCAGCAGCGGCACGGTCGGCGTCACCGCTACACTATACGGGGTTACCAGCAACATCCTCGACCTCAATGTGGTCAATATGGGCTTAAATGCCGGCCATATCACCACCGTGGCGGGCAATGGGACCAATGATTACTCCGGTGACGTCGGGCCGGCCACCATTGCTTCGTTGACAAGTGCCTCAAATGTGGTGGACAGCGCCGGCAACATCTTTATAATCGGCAATTACCGCGTGCGCATGGTAGCGGCGGTGACCGGCACTCAGTACGGGATTCCCATGGCTGCCGGGAATATCTACACCGTAGCCGGTACCGGCTCAAACGGTTATACCGGCGACGGCGGTCCGGCCACCGGAGCTCAGTTAAATAGCATTGGTGGTTTGGCGGTGGACAGCGCCGGTAACCTGTATATCGGCGGCGGCTATCGTGTCCGCAAGGTGGACTCTAGCGGCATCATCACCACTATGGCCGGTACAGGAAGCAACGGTTATACCGGCGACGACGGGCCGGCCACCGACGCTAAGCTAAACAATATTAGTGGTTTGGCGGCGGACAACGCCGGCAACCTGTACATTGGCGGCGGCTATCGCGTCCGCATGGTGAACTCCGGCGGTATCATCATCACCTTGGCGGGCACTGGAACCAGCGGTTACTCCGGTGACGGTGATTCGGCCGTCAGCGCTCAGCTAAAAAGCATTAACAGTATGGTGGTGGACAGCGCCGGCAACCTTTACATTGCTGATACCAACAATTATCGCGTGCGCATGGTGGCGGCGGTAACCGGCACTCAGTACGGGATTCCCATGACTGCCGGGAATATCTACACCGTAGTCGGCAATGGAACCAGCGGTTGCTCCGGTGACGGCGGGCCGGCCATCGATGCTCAATTAAACGTCCGTGGTTTGGCGGTGGACAGCGCCGGCAACCTCTACATCGCTGACAGCGCCAACAGTGTCGTTCGCCGGGTGGACCCCAACGGCATTATTAGCACCATAGCCGGTACCGGAACCGCCGGTTTCTCCGGTGACGGCAGCCCGGCCGCCGGCGCTCAGCTAAATAATCCCTATAGCGTGGCGGTGGACGGAGCCGGCGACCTTTACATCGGCGACACCTATAATTATCGCGTCCGCTATGTTAAGCTGGCATCCGGTACGGCGCCGGTACTAACCGCCCTTACCTTAAGCGGCAGCCCAGCCCTGATATACAGCGGCGCCCCCTTGACCTACGACTTGAGCGGGCTCGCCCTGACGGGCACGGACCAGACCGGGGCAGTCTTCCCTCTAAGCGGCCAGACGGTCACCTGGTCGGTAACTTACGGCCCCGCCACGGTCTCGAGCCATACCTTGACCATCACCGGCAGCGGTACGGTTGGTGTCGCAGCCGCACACAGCGGGGTCACCAGCAATACCCTTGAACTTAACGTGAGCGATGGAACCCTTCCCCCGTCCTTGACGGCCGACAGCACCGATAACACAGCCGGGCAGGCCGTGGAAATTACCTTTGCGGATGATCCGGCCTGGAGAGGGGCAATAAGCGAGGTCAGTATCGACGGTGTAGCGTTAGACACGGGGAAATATTCAATAGACACCAGTCAAATCACCATTAGTGGAGACGTGTTCAACACAGTCAAGGATTATGCCATCGCGATCAAGGCCGCCGGGTACGCGGAGGCTTATGTGACGCAGCCAATTGAAACGATCAGGCTTACAATCACCGGGGACGGGGTGGCGGCTACCAAGACGTTTACCATGTCCCATCTCCGGGGAATGGAACAATACCAGCATGTGTACAGTGGTATCAATACCTGGCCTACTAAAAAATGGTACGTAGGAGAAGGCGTCAAATTAAAAGACCTGCTCGCTCAGGCAGGGATAAAAGGAAATGCCGCACTGCTTAAATTCACGTCCAGCGATGGCTTCGTAGTGACGATGACGGTCCAGGAGTTATTAAATGACCCGCGTTATTATTTCCCGCATTTAAGGGATAATGACGAATACGCTGGTCATATTCCCGGCTCTCCGGAGGATGCGGAAGAGGTAGAGCCGATCCTTGCCTTAACAAGCGCCGAAAGTAACGATCCTGCCGATATGAACGGCCAGAGCGCATTACTGCTGATGTACGGACAGAGGGCGGTTACCGAGCAAACAAATAATAATTTTGCTAAGTATGTAGCTAAAATAGAGGTGCTCACCACCGCTCCGCAAAAATGGGATAATCCACGGGCGAATCCGGATAGTGGAGATGTGCCCGTAGGGACCATGGTAGCTCTGAGTAATGACAATATGGACGATGATAAGATTTATTACACCACGGACGGCAGCACCCCGACTGTGAACAGCCCGATGTATAACTGGATTGCCAACCGGTGGTGGGGGTCGCGGCCGGATGTTTTGGACATCATTAATCACCCGATAGAAATTAGAAAGAATACCACCATCAAGGCGATCACAATTGGTCCCGGCAAGTTGGATAGTGATGTTGTCACCTTCAGCTATCAGGTCCCCATTGCCCTGCCCCCGGACCTGGCAGCGGATACTGCGGAGAATGTAATCGGTCATCCGGTAGATATTACTTTTACCGATGATGCGGACTGGCGGGCGGCCATCAGCGTGATCAGTGTTGACGGCGCGGCGCTGGACGCCGGGCAATACTCGAAAGACACCGCCGGCAAAATCACCATCAATGGAGATGTGTTCACCACAGCCAAGGATTATGCCATAGTGATCAAGGCCGGCGGCTACACCGACGCCGGCGTGACACAGACTATAGTGACATCCGTAAAGTGGCCTCCGGTCCTGGCGGCCGACACCACCGATAACACCACCGGCCAGGCGATTGAGCTGACCTTTATGGACGATCCGGACTGGCGGGCGGCCATCAGCGAGGTCAGAGTTGAAGGTGTGGCGCTGGACGCCGGGCAATACTTGAAAGACACCGCCGGCAAAATCACCATCAGCGGAGATGTGTTCACCATAGCCAAGGATTATACCATAATAATCAAGGCTGACGGCTACACGAACGCCGGCGTGACCCAGATCATAACCGAGGGGTTGGTGGAAAAGGCGCCTCTCCTGACCTGGTCCGGCGATCCCAAAACCTCTCAGACCATCACCTGGCTGATGCCCAGTACCTGCGCCACCGCCAAGGTCCAGTACCTGAAGTCGGCCGACTATACCGGCAGCTTTGCCGCGGTACAGGAAGCGGAAGCTACCGGCCGGGCCTTCGGCGCCTCTGGGGAATACAACCTGTTTTCAGTCAATCTGACCGGGCTGTCGCCGGGGACGCAGTACGCCTACCGGGTAGGAGTTGGGGAAGACTGGGGCCAGGTGCATAGATTTACCACGGCCCAAGATACCGACAGATTTTCCTTCCTTTACCTGGGTGACGTTCATGCCGGTTATAGCACTGGATGGGACAGCCAATGGGACGCACTGCTGCAATCAGCTTATTTCAACTATCCCGACCTGAAGTTTTCCCTTCAGGGTGGGGATTTGACGGACGAAGATAGTGAGACGGAGTACAGGCAGTTCCTTGGCGCGGCCACAGGGATTTTTTCCCGGATCCCCTTTATGCCTGCCATGGGGAACCACGACGGTCCCTTCTATTTGGATTTCTTCACCCTGCCGGAAAACGGCCCCGGCAGCCTTAAAGAAAGGTTTTACTCCTTCGATTACGGAAACGCCCACTTCGCCGTTTTGGACAGCTCCAGCAACGGTGTCGCGGCGGCTGCCGAGTGGTTGCGGCAGGACCTGCAAAACAGCCACAGCCGGTGGAAGTTCGTGGTTTTTCATCACCCGGCTTACTACAATTATAACGACGGGAAAACAACAATTTATGATGCAATCAAGGAGAACTGGGTCCCCATCTTTGAGGAAAACGGTGTGGACATGGCCTTTGTCGGCCACCAGCACGTGTACATGCGGACCTATCCGATGTACCAGGGTATGATCAAGGACAATCCGGCGGATGGCATCGTTTACGTAATGGGCGTTTCGGGGAGCAAGTTATATGGCGCCGGATCCGGTTACGACTATGTTGCCAAAGAACTGGCCAGTGTCAGTAATTATCAGGTAATCAACATCGACGGGGATACCCTTACCTTAATCGCCAAGGATGCCTCCGGACAGGTGATTGACAGCTATACGCTCATGAAGCAGCCGGTTGACGGCCATGCTGTTTACATCATCACACCGATGGCCGACGCGGCTTACCAAACCGGCGCCACACCTGAGGGGATCAAAACCATGACTGTAAATGACGACGTTTCCGGAATGAAATATTTCAACGTGCATATTGCCCCGGTAAGTGCGCATGACGGGCTGGAAGCGGTGGTCTTTACGCATCTAAGAAACGGTGTCCAACTTAGCTTAAACGTGACCAAAGCTGATTTTGACGTGGTGGATACCGCCCACGCCGGCTTTAACGTGCAGCCCGGTGATCTGGTCAAGGTCTATATCGTTGATGATTTAACCAATGAACCTGATTGTAACCCGACGATTTTACAATAAGACAAGCTTTTGGCGGAAGCTAAAATCAGTTACGGGCAAAGGGGAAAGTAGCGCTTCCCCTTTGCTGAAGCAAAGAAATCAATGATAGCTTTGCACCGCCATTAAACATCAACGATACACTTGTTGCGGCAGGAAGTGAAAACAAAGGCTATTTTCTCCTTATGTTTAATTTTTATATTGATGTTGCTACCTTCCAATACATCATACCCTAATGACGGTTCTGTCCTGCAGCGGATCTTGCATCTTTTGACACTCGCGCAACACAATAGAGAATTGGTACCGGCGCCGGGAGTGCATCAAATCCTGGCGCTTTGTCAGTCAAAGGGTATTGAACAAAATTGGATAAGCAGGAAACATATATCTAGTATAGAAAAATATACACCACCTTAATTTTTTCCGAGCCGGGTGGCCTGAGGCAGACCATGGTTGCCGGCCTGTGGTGTTTTTACTCAATAGTACAGGGATTGAGCGCGATGTTGTATAATGCTGCCTATTGCGCTTAAGCCCGCTAATTAGCGGGCTTAAGCGTATATGAGCGTTTGTAATAAATGGCATAGGGGAAGGCAAAAGGAAATATACATGATAAAGTATTGTACAGGTGGACCATTTTTTCCTTAAAAACGAATGTTGCGCATACCCCGTAATCAGGCGCTGACGCGCTGGGTGCGGTTGAAATCCACATTTCTGACAGGGATAATGGTTTGATACAAATAAAAAGGTGAGTTGATGAATATGCTGGCAGTAGCGACAAGTTATCTGGGATTAACAGACGAGCAAAAATTTGGGCCTGTATTTATGAAGTCATTCGATGATTTTATGGTGGTTAAGCTCAGTCCCTGTGGCGATTTAGAGGAAGGACGGCTGCAACTATGTCAACCTGAGGGGTATGGAGATCTGTTGAAGAATATTCAGAAGTCCTGGAACGCATCACAATCCTTGCTGGAACTCCGGGGCCCAAAGGCCAAACTGCAAAGAATGGTGCGTTATATGTTTTTTTTCGACGAGGAAAAGAAGTCTGAAAAAGTTTTACTGGAAGGACGCGATGGAATAACCGACTTTCCATGGGCCGTGCAAATCGTTGTGATTCAGCTGCCGGTAAAGGTTTTAGAGCAGGATCTGGAATGGATACGAAAAGCGGATACCATTGTTTTGCTTGATTCGGAAAATGAAGCAGGCAGGGATTTTGCGACTGGAATGAAAACGATTTGTCCGGATATCCCCATTTTTTCAGAAAAGGTCCAGGAAGGCTTATCGCATGACCTAAAAGTCAGCCTGGAGGTTTTGTTTGCTGATTATATAAAAAAAAGGAATAGAATCAAAGATATATTGAATGCACGGCATCCGGAGCTGCAAATAAGCTGTACATCAGCCCACAGAATGGCCGGGGAGTTGGGGGTTAATTTGTTTCTGGTCGGCAGTGTATGCGATGAACTGGGCTACAGGATAACGCAATGTGGGTTAGGCTGTTTTTGAAACAGGCCGGTTGAAATAGATTTTCATCCGTCTCCGGTGCAATGTTGGCGGCGTCAGGGCCAATATTTATGATTTACGGGAGCTGATAAGCGTGGTCTTAGTTCCGAAGGAAGCGGTTTCCATTCAGCCGGTTGGCGTTGTTGTTTCCGACTTTAAAAAAGTTAGCCGCGCTTATGATTATCACAGAGAAAGCGTAATTTACATGAGGGAAGATCTCACGGACGCTCTCATCGGGATCGAATACTTTTCCCATATCCATGTGATCTATCACCAGCATCGCAGGCAAGACTGGCTGGAACTGGTTGAATGGAAAAAGGAGCAGCCGCCAATAACATTACCTGTCGCCGGCGAACCGGTCTGCCGGGGGGTATACTCCACCCGGTCTCCGTCCCGTCCTTCAGCGATGGGGTCGTGCGTTGTTGAGCTCATCAAATGTGAAGAGAACCGTCTTTATGTCAAGGGGTTGGATGCCCTGGACGGCACTCCCGTCCTGGACATTAAAATCTATATTCCCCATTATGACGCGTTTCCATTAGCAGAAACACCCTTAAATTGTTGTATGAGGAATGAACTGAGCGCCACCTCCCGGCGTTTGCACTGGGATACCATCAACGTCGGGCTCGCTCTGGGGCTCAGGACGGGCGCCAGGGCGTTACAGGCCTTGGGTATCAGCCGCGGCGAAGCGTCCAGAGCGGCAGTGGCCGGCGGGCATTTCTTTGCGCAGGGAATAGAGGGAACTACCGGGTGCAGTATTTTGCGGGGCAATATGATTTTTGAAGAACTCAATACATCGCCGGGACAGTGGAAACTGAAGCTTGCAGGTAAAGACAGTGAAGCAGAAATCTGGCTCAATGATCATATCTACTCAGGTGCAAGTGAAGTACTGGAGGCCGGCGAGAATATATTGTTTGCCGCAGTTAATAAAAACGAAAACGCTCAATCGATAATTAAAAAGCCTCTTGGGTAGTGGGCGTGGGGTTATCCTCCGCTCTCTTCGCAATTCTCCATTTGTGTACTAAGAACATCATGACGACCGCATTCACAGGTAGCCACCCATTACCTACGCGCTATTTAGGCTTTGCTGCATGCAACGCACGCGCTAAGGAACGCACCCAGGTGCTCCTCATCGCTTTCGGATAACCCCACACCCGCAAGTCGGGTCTTTATCAGTCTGCACATGAGACGATTCTCTGCTTTTTTCTCATTGCTACCACAGAAAGAGAGTAACAACAAGAAAAGTCCCCATTGTCACATGTTGAACAATGGGGACTTTTCTCGTTGTCACATTTATCAATTCTGATTAATCTGGTAGTCGCCGTCCCCGGTGAATTCCAGCTGGTCATTCAGATTTTCAGTGTAGGACACTTGCTTGTCCGTATCGATAAAGATGGCCCCGGTGTCGGGCAGCTCCTGCACAAAGCCCATGCCTTTTTGCGCCCCGAGCACAAACAGCGTTGTAGATAAAATATCCGCATCCGTGGCTGAATCTGCAACCACTGTGGCTTGCATTACGCCCCTGGCTTGCTTTCCGGTAGATGGATCTACAATGTGGTGGTAGCGGACTCCGTCCTGCTCAAAGTAGCGCTGGTAATCACCTGATGTCACTACCGCTCTATCTTTTACGTACAAGATCCCGATGATGCCCTTGTCGCCGCGCGGGTCCTGCACGCCGACCCGCCAGGGCGAGCCGTCCGGCTTATCGCCAAGGGCGTAAACATTGCCGCCGGCATTAATAATGGCATGTTGTATCCCCATATCTCTAAGGGCCTTGACCGCCTCATCTGTGGCATAGCCTTTGGCCACACCGCCCAAATCCAAACTCATCCCCGGTTGCGCAAGAAAGACCGTCATATTATCAGGGTCAACCTGGACTTTGTTATAGTCAACCAGGCTTAGCGCCCTTTTTATTTCCTCATCAGCCGGAACACGCTGCTCACTTTTTCCAAAACCCCACAGGTCCATTACCGGCCCTATGGTAACATCAAAAGCTCCGCCGGTTGCACTGGCAAAATAATGTGAACGCTCGATCATGTTTATTGTATCGGCGCTGACCGCAACGGGTTTTGTGCCGGCATTTTCGTTGAGCTTAACTACATCGTTTGAGGTTATGGTTTGTTCCAGCTTTTGAAATCTATCAGTTAAACTATGAATCCTTTCAAAAGCGCCGAAAGCTTCCTCCAAAGCCTGCTGTCCTTTCTCTTTATCCTCACTATATACGGTTATTTGGATCAAGGTATCCATAATGAATTTTTCACCTGAAAATCCCTGCATGGCGGCAGGCTTTTGAACACATCCCATACTAAACAGAGTAATACAAAAACTAATAAGCAGAACCATATACTTAAATATGTTTAATCACCACCTTAAGTATTTTATAAACACGTCTAAATCATTATAACCCGGTTTTGGGTTTGCCATAAGGTTTTACTTTCATTCTCAGCAGTTTCGCTTATAAAACAATACCTGTTCATCAGCTTATAAAAACGCCGGGCAGCTTGCGAAAGGCAAGCCTGCCCGGCGTACACGCCTTACCAGTCCTCTTAACCGCGCCGGAAACTGCGTCTGTTCCCCATCACGCGTTTAGGAGTCCTGTCTTTTCTAAGTTTATTGGGCAGGCGCCTCTACCTGCGTCGTTTCTGCAACTGCCGGTTTGGGCTTTTGCTGAGGAGCGCTGACCGGCCTTGGAAAGACATGGATGACGTTGGCGGGACACTTCTTGGCGCACGCCGTGCAATTTTTGCACTTGGTGTAATCAATGACCGCGTGGTTATTGATTACATGGATTGCATCGAATTTGCAAGTTTTTTCGCAGAGCTTGCAGGCGATGCAGCCGATGGCGCAGATTTCCCGGGTAACTTTTCCCGGATCGACGGAACTGCACCCGACCACGACACGGGTCTTGTCCGGCACAATCTCGATCAGGGCGTTTGGGCAGGCCTTGGCACAAAGCCCGCAACCGACGCATTTATACTTGTTGATCACGGCGAGACCGTTTTCAATCCTGATCGCGTCATATGCGCACACATTGACACAGTCTCCGAAACCCAGGCAGGCCGTTTCACATGCGCCCCTGCCCCGGAAGAACAGTTTGTTCGCTTTACAGGTCTGGTGGCCTTGATAATCCATAGCATAGTTGGTCCTGTCCCGGGAACCGGAGCATTTCATGATGGCGATCTTGCTGGAAGCGCCCTCGAACTCCACGCCGAGAATGCTGCTGACCTCCATCGCCACAGCGTCGCCTCCGGGGGTACAGAGATTGGCTTTGATGGCGTGTTCCTCGTCCTTGGCCAGCGCATTGGCATAGTCTGCGCAGCCGGCGAAGCCGCAGGCTCCGCAGTTGGCTCCGGGGAGCGCGGCCAGGACCTTTGCGGCGGTCTCGTCCATCTGGACCGCCATAAACTTGTCGGCGATGGTCAGAATGCCTCCTGCCAGGAGCCCCATAGCCGTAACAATGCCGACCGGTATGATGAATTGCATAGTCTAATTCTCCTTTCTTAGTGCCCGAACAATCCGTCAATCACGCCGGAAAAGCCCATGAAAGACAGTGAAACGATTGAAGCGGCGATGAGGACTGCCGGGATACCCTTGAAGGCTGCCGGAAAGTCGTTGTTCTCTATGCGCTGCCGGATCCCGGAGAAAAGGACCATGGCAAGCAGGAAGCCAACACCGGCGCCGAAGGAATTTAACAGTGACTGAAAAAATGTATATTTTTCGTCGATGTTGAGGATCGTAACGCCGAGGACGGCGCAGTTGGTCGTGATCAAAGGAAGATATACGCCCAGGGATTGGTGCAGCGAAGGCACATATTTTTTCAGGGAAATTTCCACCAGTTGGACCAAAGCGGCGATGACCAGGATGAATACGATGGTCTGCAGGTATCCGATCTTAAGCGGCGCAAGCAGGCCCATCTGAATCGGATAGGTCACTGCCGTGGCCAGGACCATGACGAAAATGACCGCGAGACTCATGCCGACGGCGGAATCCAGTTTCTTGGAAACGCCCAGGAAGGGGCAAATGCCGAGGAACTTGACCAGTACGAAATTGTTGACCAGTATGGCGCTTAATATAATGATCATCATTTCTTGCATTACTTACAACCCCCTATTACAATCTGCCGACATTCCGATTTGCTGACAGCCGGCGGCGGAAGGACATCCCTCGCAGCCGAAGTCTGTTTTCTCGATGGCTTTGCCTTTGGAAACATAATTTATCAATGCCACCAGGCAACCATAGGTAAAGAAAGCGCCGGGAGCCAGCATGAAGACCGAAATAGGGTCGTACAGATTGGCAGTCAGCTTGAGGCCCATCCATGCGCCTGAACCGAGGAACTCACGAATGGAACCCATCAAAAACAAAGCAAAAGTGAATCCAAGCCCCATGCCAATACCATCGAAAGCTGAGTCAATGACCTTATTCTTACTTGCAAACATTTCAGCCCGTCCCAGGATGATACAGTTCACTACAATTAGAGGTATGAACAAGCCCAGGGCCTCATTGATCTCCGGGGCGTAGGCCTGCAGCAGCAAGCCGACTATGGTGACGAAACCCGCGATGACTACGATAAAGCTGGGGATCCGGACCTTGTCCGGAATAATGTTTTTCAAAAGAGCGATCACGATGTTGGAAGAAACCAGGACCGCCATGGTAGAAAAGCCCATTCCCAGACCGTTGATGGCCGAAGTGGTAACCGCCAGGGTCGGGCAGGTACCCAAAAGCAGGATCAACACCGGGTTTTCTTTAATGATGCCGTTTGTTATTAAGCTCAGCTTGTTCATTATTTAGCACCCCCTAACGATTTGTATTGGGCCAGGGCTGTCTCTGTCGCGCGGAAGATTGCATTAGACGAGATCGTCGCGCCGGTAATAGCGTCTATCTCTGTCTCGCCGGGTTCGGCAGACCGGGTAATAGCTTTCTGTCCCTGGTATTGCGAGAGATATTCAGCGGTCATGGCCTTGGTGCCGAGACCGGGGGTTTCACTGTGTTTGGTCACTTTGACGCCCGTGATGGCGCCCTCGCTGTCGATCCCGACCATGACTGTGATCTGCCCGCCGAAGCCTTTGTCCAGAGTGGTTAACACCATACCGGCTCCGTTGTCGGCCTTATAGACCTCAGCCACGTTTTCCGGGAGCTGGGCATTTACTTGAGAGAAGGAACCTTGCCCTTGCGGCAGTACCTCGCCTCTGGCGATGTTGGCGTTGCGAGTATTGATGTCCGCTATGACCGGCGCCGTAACCTGATAGGTAAACGCCAGGGCGGCGGTTACGACCAGGCAGATGAGCAGCAGGACCAGGGAGGGCTTGATCAGTTCTTCGAAACTCGATGTCTTTATAGTCACAACCTGCACGGCTTCAGCTTTCATATCTTCGGTTTTCATATCTTCACACCTCCGTAAGTCTTTCTTCTAAACAGCATGTCGATTTGAGGTGTCAGTATGTTCATCAGCAGGATCGCAAAGGATACGCCCTCCGGATAGGAGCCGTAGAGCCGGATAACCATAGTCATAAGACCGCAGCCGATGCCAAAGACGATTTTGCCCGTTGTGAGGTGCGGAGAAGTCGTATAATCCGTTGCCATAAAGAATGCGCCCAACATCACGCCGCCGGCGCAGATGTGGAAGATCGGGTCCTGACCCGCCAACAAGGCAAAGATGAATACCGTGCCGATAAAAGCCAGCGGGATCCACGGCTCGATGACTTTTCGCCATAAGAGATAGATGCCGCCAATTAAAAGCGCGATTGCGCTGGTTTCACCTAAAGAGCCGCCGACAAATCCGAGGAAGAGGTCCATATTGGAGGGCAGGGAGCTAAGATCTGTCCCCATATTCAAAATACCAAGGGGTGTCGCTCCGGTCACTGCGTCGGTAGTTCCCAGGAGGTTACTGGGCAAGGGCCATGTCGTCATGGGAGTTGCAAACGATACCAGCAGGACGACGCGGGCGGTAATGGCCGGGTTGGCAAAGTTTTGGCCGATCCCTCCAAAGATTTGCTTGACGACCACGATAGCCACAAAGGAACCGACCACCGCCATCCAAAAAGGTAAAGACGACGGAAGATTGAAGCCAAGCAGCACACCGGTCACCACGGCGCTTAAATCTGTGATAGTACTGTCCTTTTTGGTGATATATTGGAAGCCGGCCTCGAACAGGACGCAGGCTGCGACACAGGTGACCGTTAGAAGGATGGCTCTGGAGCCGAAGATGACGCCGGACATGATAAAGGCAGGAATGAGAGCGATCAATACGTCCAACATAATTCTTGTCGTGGTTACATTGTCCACGATATGCGGGGAGGAAGATACAATAAGAGTTCCTTGATTATAACGGCCCATTATTTTTTACCTCCTTCCATAACTAGTCGTTTGCCCAGTTTATTGGTGAAAGCCAGCTGTTTTTTCGCGGGGCAGACATAAGAGCAGCAGCCGCATTCCATACAAAGATTCACGTTCAGCTTCTGCAGCTGCTCAACATCCTTAGCGTCGTAGGCTTTTGCCAGCAGGGTAGGCATGAGCAGCATTGGACAGGCCCTGATACAGCGGCCGCAGCTGATACAGGGTGTTTCTTTAGGCAATGTGGCTAATTCCTCGTCAAAAGTCAGGATGCCGCTGGTGTTCTTGTTCACGGTCATCCCGTCGTCGTAGACGGCTGCCCCCATCATCGGCCCGCCCATGATGATCTTTTTGGGAGTTCTTTTGTATCCGCCGCAGAATGTTATCAATTGACTGATGGGCGTTCCGATCGGAGCCTCCACGTTCTTGGGAATACGGATGGCGTTGCCGCTCACTGTGACCTTCTTTGAGACCAGAGGCATTCCTGTTTCAATAAAGTTCTGCAAAGCGACCACGGAGCTGATATTCGAAACAATCGCGCCTATGTCCGCGGGAAGCTTGCCTATCGGGATCTCTCTTCCTGTGGTCTCGTAGATTAAAACACGTTCCCCGCCCTGGGGATAAACGGATCTGAGCTCCATTACCTCGATCTCCGGGTTATCCTTGACCATTGCCCGCAGCTTGTTGATCGCCGGAGCCTTGTTGGATTCGATGCCGATGATCCCGCGCTTGATCTTGAGGTATTTCAGCGTGTTTTTCAGGCCGTTGATCAGCAGTTCCGAGTTTTCCATCATGGTCCGGTAGTCGGCGGTGAGGTAAGGCTCACATTCGGCGCCGTTGATGATGAAGCTGTCCACTTCATCGAGGTTCTTGGGGTTGAACTTGATGTGGGTTGGGAAAGCGGCGCCGCCCAGACCTACCAGACCGGAAGCGCGGACCGCCTTGATAAAGCTGTCCTTGTCGTCGATTTGCGGGGGAGCGAGTCCTTCCAGAACTTCCTGTTTTTTGTCCGTCGTGATCGTTACGATCAGATCCCAGACGCCTGACATGGTCAGGCTTTTGTCGATGGCCGTCACTTTACCTGAAACACTGGAATGAATGGGGGCGCTGACAAAGGCATCGGTGTCGCCGATAACCTGGCCCACCTTGACGAGATCTCCCACCTCCACCTTGGGCTGGCAGGGAGCGCCGATATGCTGTACCATGGAAATGTACACCTTATCGGGCACCGGCATTTTTTCCGTAGGGCTTTCCGCGGTATACTTATAATGCTCTACATGGATCGCCGGGAGATGTTTGCTGAAAATGCTCATTCGTTCCCTCTCTCCTTACGATTTTTGACCCGCCACGCCAAACAGTTAAACGTGTTCGGGGTGAGCGGATCATAAAAAATCGATATTTGACACGTCGCTATTATATCACAAAAGATGTGAAAGAGAAGAGCAAAAACTTTAAACCGGGCATGGAAGAACAACTTAAAGAGCAAGTATTTCTTGAATTTGTTGTGGTAGCTGATTTCTGCCTTCTTATTAAGAAGTTGTTGAGTTTATTGGTATTGACTACCGGTAATTGCTATTACGATTAACCTTTGCAGCCCATACCAGGGGTTTCCATTCATGCCAGCCGTTGTTTGCTATTTTGCAATTTTATAGTTATTTATAATGATTTTATGTAGTATAAATTATAAATACAGCAAACAGCAATAAAGATGTGAATTTATTCGCCCTATTCCTTGGTGATCAGCACCGGCTGCCGGGCGTGTTGGAGGACATAGTTGGATACGCTGCCCAGACCCAGCAGGAACCTCTCCACGGTACCCCGGTTGGCCGAACCCATGACGATCAGGTCCATGCCTTCCTCTTCAGCATAGCGGACAATAGCCTCTCCGGGACGCTCCTGCAGGATGACAGAAGAGACCGGGATACCCTCTTTTTTAACTCTTTCCACCGGCTCCTTCAGCGCCTCCACAAAATAATCGCGGCTTTTCTCTTCCAGATCCTTAAGCATCTCAGGACTGGCGACAGATGAAATAAAATCAGTCATTTTTGCCGAAGTCAGCAGGTAAATCCCTGCCTTGTTCCCCTTGGCAATCTCGATGGCGGTTTCCAGGGCTTTTTTTGCCTTGCTTCCGTTGTCATAAGCGACCAGAATTTTTGTGATCAATGTTGCTCACCTCCTATAGTCTATAGTAATCTTATTTCGCTGCCGACAGGTACATTTTCCTGCAAGATGTTAAAAATTTTTTCCGGTAATGTCTTGACCTGACCACAAATGTTACTATAGACTATAGGAGATAATGATAAAGTTTACCGTACTAAGCGCATATCGGTTGTTAACGTGTTGGACGGACCTGAAAGGTCCGTTTTCAAGGAACTTAAGGCTTCTGGGGTGGGAAGTCAGTTTCTGATTTCACCACCTTTTAAAGGGACTTGAGGGCTTTTTTAGGGGGGGATATGAAATCGGATTTTTTATTTTTATCACCCTGTTATAACCCCCGGCATATGGACGCCGTTTCAATCGCACAATGACTGAAGTATAGCAGAGCCATATGATCAGGTATACCGTGGTAAGTGCATAACGGGTTTCAACGTGTTGGACGGACCTGAAAGGTCCGTTTTCAAGGAACCTAAGGCTTCTGGGGTGGGAAGTCAGTTTTCTGATTTCACCACCTTTAAAAGGAACCTGGGCTTTTTAAGGTGGGGTATGAATCAGATTTTTTATTTTTACCATCTTGTTTTATTTCCCGTAAATATGGGTAGATTTTAGGTATTTAAATTGTTACAAGAGGTGAGTACAATGACCGAACCATAGCAGTGCAATAGGATAGAGTATACCGTGCTAAGCGCATAACGGGTGTTAACGTGTTGGACGGACCTGGAGGGTTCGTTTTCAAGGAACTCAAGGCTTCTGGGGTGGGAAGTCAGCTTTCTGATTTCACCACCTTTTAAAGGAACCTGGGCTTTTTAAGGTGGGGTATGAAGTCAGATTTTTTATTTCACTGTCTTGTTTTATTCCCCAACAAATGCTGGTGCGATTTCAATCGTACAAAAGCTTTCACGAGCAGCTTAAGATATAATAATTTTACATTATGAGGTGAACACAATGCTCGAACAGTACCAGTCAGTTATAGCCATAGCAATTTTTCTAATTACGTACGCGATCATCGTTTCCGAAAAAATCCACCGTACAGTGATAGCCCTGCTAGGGGCGGTAATGGTGATTTTGCTGGGGATTCTCCACTTGGAAACAGCGGTGGAGGCCATTGATTTTAACACCATCGGTCTCCTGGTGGGCATGATGATCATTGTCGGCGTCACCAGGAAAACCGGTGTTTTTGAATACCTGGCGATCAAGGCGGCCAAAGCGTCCGGGGGAGCGCCGCTGAAGATCCTCGCGGCTCTCGCCCTGGTCACGGCAGTCCTGTCGGCTTTCCTGGATAATGTGACCACCGTCCTCTTAATTGTACCGGTCACCTTCGCCATCACCAGCCAACTCAAAATCAGCCCGTGGCCGTTTCTGTTTACCGAAATCTTAGCGTCCAACATCGGCGGCACCGCCACCCTGATCGGGGACCCGCCGAACATCATGATCGGCAGCGCCACCGGACTTGGCTTTATGGACTTTGCTTTTAACCTCACCCCGGTTATTATAGTCGTATATGTTACGACGATCTTTTTGCTCCAGTTCCTCTACCGGGATAAACTGTACGCGCCGGAACAGCTGAAAGCAAATATTATGCTTATGAACGAGCGGGATGAGATCAAGGACGCTGTCCTCCTCAAAAAATGCCTGGTGGTCCTGGCGCTGACCATTTTGGGCTTTGTCCTGCACCAGTACGTCCACCTTGAATCCTCGGTCATCGCCCTGGCCGGCGCGAGCCTCCTCTTATTGATTTCCGGAGAAGACGTCGAACACGCCCTGCAGGCGGTGGAGTGGCCCGTGCTGTTCTTTTTCATCGGCCTGTTTGTAATCATCGGCGCGCTGGAAGAAGTCGGTGTCATTGAGATGGTGGCCAAGTGGGCACTGGAAACAACCGGCGGCAACATGCTGCCGACCGGCATGTTGATCCTCTGGTTATCGGCGATAGCATCGGCCTTTGTTGACAATATCCCCTTCGTCGCGACCATGATCCCGCTCATCCAGGACATGGGACGCCTGGGTGGGATTGCGGACCTGAACTTTCTCTGGTGGGCGCTGTCGCTGGGCGCCTGCCTGGGCGGCAACGGGACCCTTATCGGCGCCTCCGCCAACGTGGTAGTCGTCGGCATGGCGGAAAAGAGGGGCGTCCGCGTTACCTTTGTTGAATTTATGAAAGTGGCCTTCCCCCTGATGCTGTTGTCCATCTTGATCTGTACCGGCTACCTGCTGCTCTTTTATTTCTTCGGCCACCTGGTAGCGGCAGGAGTGGCGCTGGGTCTGGGAATAGTCCTGTTGGTTCTGTCAAGGTCCCTGAACGGCTTGCTGCTAAAGGGGGGCAAAAAAGAGGCCACCCAGCCCGTTGAGTCATAAAATAAGGAATGAATTCATACGCACATTGATGCCAAAGAAAAACACCGCATGCCGGTGACTGACAACTGAAAAAGAAGAGGGTATCCCGGAAGCAAAATTTCCGTGATACCCTCTTCTTTTTTTTGACCTGCCAAAAGATTGCTTTACGATTGACTTTCATGATAAATAGAAATAAAATTGAAAACATTAATCACTAAATATTTTCCTTTCCAGCTACTGCGCAGCTCAGGATCCGCAACAGATGATATGGTTGCCGTAAGCTATCAGATTTTTTGCTCAGACCATACACCTATAGTTATAGTAACCTTATTTCTCTACCGGCAGGTACATTTCTCTGCAATACTGTAAAAATTTTTTCCGGTACCGTCTTGACCAGACTGCAAATGTTACTATAGACTATAGGGGGTGTATGATCAAATTTGCCGTGGTAATCGCATAACGGGTGTTAACGTGTTGGACGGATCTCAAAATCCGTTTTCAAGGAACCTAAGGCTTCTGGGGTGGGAAGTCAGTTTTTTCTGATTTCACCATCTTTTTTTATTCCCCCAACAATGTGGACGCGATTTTAATCGCATAAAAGCTGCGCAGCTGCTTAAGGGATTTGTTCATTCCTTTGGGTCTTCGTGCGAATGAATTTGCGCTCACATTGTGATGAGTATGCCATTTTTATATTTATTCGTAAAACATTTACATGAGGTGATCTAATGCCCGAACAGTACCAGTCAATAGTAGCCATAGCAGTTTTTCTAATAACTTACGCGATCATCGTCTCCGAAAAAATCCACCGCACGGTGATAGCCCTGGTAGGGGCAATGGTGGTGATCTTGCTGGGGATACTCTCCTTGGAGACAGCGGTGCATGCTATCGACTTTAACACCATCGGCCTCCTGGTGGGCATGATGATCATTGTCGGCGTCACCAGAAAAACCGGTGTATTTGAATACCTGGCGATCAAGGCGGCCAGAGCGTCCGGGGGCGAACCCCTGAAGATCCTCGCCGCTCTCGCCCTGGTCACAGCGGTCCTGTCGGCGTTACTGGATAATGTGACCACCGTCCTCTTAATTGTACCGGTTACCTTCGCCATCACCAGCCAACTCAAAATCAGCCCGTGGCCGTTCCTGTTTACCGAAATTTTAGCGTCCAACATCGGCGGCACTTCCACCCTGATCGGGGACCCGCCGAACATCATGATCGGCAGCGCCACCGGACTTGGCTTCATGGACTTTGTTCTTAACCTGACTCCGGTTGTTGTCGTTGTATATGTGGTGACGGTCTTTTTACTACAGTTCATCTACCGGGATCAACTGGACACGCCGGAAGAGCTGAAGGAAAATATTATGCAAATGAACGAGCAGGATGAGATCAAGGACGCCGTCCTCCTTAAAAAGTGTCTGGTTATCCTTGGGTTGACCATTTTGGGCTTTATCCTGCACCAGTACGTCCACCTTGAATCCTCGGTCATCGCCCTGGCGGGCGCGAGTTTCCTCTTATTGGTTACCCGCGAAGACGTCGAACACGCCCTGCAGGTGGTGGAGTGGCCCGTGCTGTTCTTTTTCATCGGCCTGTTTGTAATCATCGGCGCTCTGGAAGAAGTCGGTGTCATTGAAATAGTGGCCAAGTGGGCACTGGAAACGACTGGCGGCAACATGCTGCCGACCGGCATGCTGATCCTCTGGCTGTCGGCGATAGCCTCGGCCTTTGTCGACAATATCCCCTTTGTCGCGACCATGATCCCGCTTATCCAGGACATGGGGCGCCTCGGCGGTATTGCGGACCTGAACCTGCTCTGGTGGGCGCTGTCGCTGGGCGCCTGCCTGGGCGGCAACGGGACCATCATCGGCGCCTCCGCCAACGTTGTGGTCATCGGTATGGCGGAGAAGAGGGGCGTCCGCGTCACCTTTATTGAATTTTTCAAACTGGCCTTCCCCCTGATGCTGATGTCCATCGCGATTTCCACCGGCTACCTGTTGCTCTGGTATTTCCTGGGCCACCTGCCGGCGGCAGGGGTGACGCTGGGGATCGGCGTTGTCCTGGCGGTGTTGTCAAGGTCCCTGAACCGCCTGCTGCTAAAGAAACCCAAAAAAGAGGCCCCCCGTCTCGAACCTTAATTTTGCGCGAATTCATTGGCGCATTGACCACAAAGAAATACAGCACAAACTGCGACTAACTAATGAAAATGTAAGGGGTATCCCGGAAGTAAATATGAGGGATACCCTTTTCCTTTATTTGACCTGCCAAAAAAGATTGCTTTAAGACTGACTTTGCTTTACGATTAATTTTAAGGCGTGGAAACAAAATAAAAAAACATTAATTTAATAATATTAATAAAAAAGCAGCACATGGTAAACCTCTGGAGCTGTTTACGCAATTTAACAACACCTTGAAAAAATGGGTCCAAATAAGCTGCAAGATAAAATAAAGCTGTTAAAAAAATAAATACTGGTTCAGCATCTATGAACTTTGGAGATAACAATGCAAAACCTTAATCGTTATATAACTGCCGCCCTCTTAGCCCTGGCTCTGATTAGTTTTGTGTTTTTGTACCTGTCGCAGCGCCAACCGGCAGGAGAAGGCTTAACCGTAGAAATATACAAATTTGGTCAGTTGTACCGGCAAATACCGCTGTCTGAGGCCACCGATGAGGAAATTAAGGTTACGGATTCAGACGGACATTATAACGTGGTGGAGATAAAAGACGGCCGGGTCAGGGTTAAAGAAGCCGATTGCCCCAATCAAATTTGTGTTAAGACAGGCTGGTTGAGCAAGCCCGGTCAAATATCCTTTTGTGCCCCAAACAATCTGAAAGTTGTTATCAAAGGAAAGTCTACAGGTGTGGACGCCACTTCCTACTGAGCTTAGTCGTAGGCCGTAGGGCGCAAGGCGTAACAAATAATAGCAGGGGATTATCCCCCTACCTTTTTAAAAAATCTTACGCCCTACGCCTGACCCAGATACAAATCAGTATGAGCCTACGCCCTATGACTGACCGGTAAGAAATTCAGTATATAAAGCAATGATAATCTTCAGTGTAAAGGTGGACTGCCGGTGTTTAGCACAAAACGTATTGTAACGATTGCCATGTTTGTCGCATTGGCAACGGTTATTAGCATAGTGGAAAGGTCCATTATTATTCCCGGTGTGCCTCCCGGGGTGAAGCTGGGACTGGCCAATATCGTAACTTTATTGTCAATATTAGTTTTGGGGTACAAAGATGCCTTTCTTGTTGTCGCTGTCAGGTGTATTTTGGGGTCTTTATTGGGGGGCAACCCGGTCGGTTTTTTATTTAGTATTACCGGAGGTATGTTGAGCACGCTGGTCATGTCCGTCATGTGGCGCTATCTAAAAAAATATGTCAGTATTGTCAATATCAGCGTGATTGGCGCCATATGCCATAACATAGGTCAATTATTTGTAGCAAGTGTACTGGCTCAGGATTTTCATATTTACATTCTTCTGCCCGTATTAATGATATCCGCTGTGATAACCGGATACAATGTCGGCCTATTAACAAAGTATGTATACAAGTCCTTGTATGACAGGAACATAGGGGGTTACGGAATACCTTAGGAAAGGAAGAATTGCATGAAAGCTTTTTCAGTTTTTGGGGTTACCCAGTCCGGTAAAACGACAACTATTGAAAATATTATTGCAGAATTAAAAGAAAGAGGTTATAGTGTAGGTTCGGTTAAAAATATTCATTATGAGGACTTTATCCTTGATGTGGCGGGGAGCAACACCTGGCGGCATAAACAGGCGGGCTCGGAGATGATTGTGGCAAGAGGCTTTAAGGAGACAGATATCCTTATCCCGCGGCATTTGGGGATAGACAAGATATTGCGCTATTTTGATCACGATTACGTTGTTATTGAGGGGGTAGCCGATACCATTCTGCCGAAAATACTCTGTGCCGGCAGCGCTGAGGAAATCGACGAGCGGTTGAATGATTTGGTTTTTGCGATTTCAGGCCGTATTTCCAATCAGACATCGGCATATCACGGTGTCCCGGTGATAAACACATTGTCTGACGCGGGTAAACTAGTTGACTTGATTGAGGAAAAAGTTACTGATATAATGCCGTTTGTCAACGGGCTGGAACAATGCGGCGCCTGCGGCAGCAATTGCAAGGATTTTGTTGCGAAGGTTCTAAAAGGTGAGGCGGCGCGGGAAGAGTGTGCCTTTGTGAAGAGCGGGGCAGCTGTCGTTATTGGCCAAACGGAAATAGCAGTTGACTCATTGCTGCAGGCTAAACTGGAGGCCTTTCTGGAGGTTCTTTTTTCTAAATTGCATAACTGCGATCTCAGCGAGCAAATAAAAATATCAATAAGGAAGTAGTGATAATGGAGGATAGCGTCAATAAGCTGGAACAAGCTCTGGGAGTAAAGGTTGTATACAGTGAAAAGAGATTCAGCAGGCGCAATAATGTTATTTTTGTTGAAGCGGTTACCGCAACAAATGTAACCCAGCGGTATATCATCAAGGAACATGTTAACTCGTCAACAGGAAATGAGGTATTTATTTTAAATGCTTTGAATAAACAGGGGATCAATGTGCCGGACGTTATATGGCATGATAACAACATCATTATTATGCCATATATTCAAGGCGTTTTGTTGGTGGATTTACTGATAGACATCGAAATAGAAGAGGAGTTATGGATTGGCGAGCTTGCGAAATGGTTGCGTAAGTTGCACGGGTATATGAATATATCCAGTCAGGTATGTTTGTGCATGTCTGACTTAAACTTGCGTAATTTTATCTTTGACGGTCAAAAGTTTTTTGGCCTGGATTTTGAAAACGTGTGTTTTTATCCCCCGGAGAGAGACCTTGGCGGAATATGCGCGTTCATATTAAACAACCACCCAATGTTTGAAAATTGGAAGTACAGAATTTGCAACTCACTGATCCGGGCTTACGAGGCCTTGCTGCCCGGCGACGGAAGCATGACTAAACTTGATCATGATGCGATATGGTTTTATTTAATTGAGGAGCTAAAGGCAGCCGCCGGGAGGAGAGCAAATCAACGCCACTATTTAAATGCCAAAATAGAAGAGTTGAGTTACAATAAATTCTTTAGCAATGAGTGACAATGGGGACGGTTCTCGTTGTCACGCTTTCTCTTGAGAAGCGTTCGAAAAGTCTCTGGAGTAGGGGGTCCGGGGATTTCCTCCGCTCGCTACGCAATTCTACTTTTGTGCAACTAGAGCATCATGCCCACCGCATCTACAGACGGCCGCCCGGCAGCTACGCGCTATTTAGGCTTTGCTGCATGCCTGCACGCGCTAAGGAACGCACCCAGGTGCAGGTTTATACTGCATTTCTTACCGTTCAGTCGTAGGGCGTATGCTTATACTGACTTGTATCTGGGTCAGGCGTAGGGCGTAAGGTTATTAAAAAGGTAGGGGGATGAGCCCCTGCTATTATGTTTTACGCCTTACGCCTTACGTCCAACGGCTATTTTTAGCCCCCTGCCCGCAAGTAGGGGCTTTTCCTTGTGCGCCATTATTTACCTTAGCCTGGAGCGTCTTAAATGGTGTCGAAATATAAATATTAAGAAGGAATATGACCTGAAGGGAAGAATAGTGTCCTGTTAAGTTGTAGGGAGGTTGCCGTATGTTTCCTTTTCGTGTTGTCTCCGTGACTCCCAAGCTGCCCGCGTCAATCTGCAGGCTAAAAGAATTGGCTTATGATTTCTGGTTTTCCTGGAAACCGGAGGCTATTGAATTATTCAGGACGGTTAAGCCCGACCTGTGGCGCGAGGCAGGCCATAACCCGGCCAGGTTTCTGATCAAAGTGTCAAGCGAAGACCTGGAAAGGGTCGCGCGGGACGATGACTACCTGGCCATGTACAGGCGGGTTTTTGAGCTTTATGACCGCTATAAGTCGGAAGAAACCTGGTTTGCCGAACACTACCCGGAGCACAAGGAAGATGTCGTCGTCTATTTTAGCGCTGAATTTGGGCTGCACGAGTCCCACCCGATTTATTCCGGGGGGTTGGGGCTGCTGGCCGGGGATCATTGCAAATCGGCCAGCGATCTGGGTCTCCCTTTCGTGGGAGTCGGACTTTTGTATAAGCACGGTTATTTTACCCAGAAAATTAATGCTGAAGGGCGGCAGGAGGCGGTTTACCCCCACCTGAATTTTATTGAACTGCCCATTACCCCTGTGTATGATGCAAAAGGCGGCCACCTCACGGTCAAATTGGAATTGCCGGGCCGGGATATTTTTATCCTGGTATGGAAGGTGAAAGTGGGCAGGATCTGGATTTACCTTTTGGATGCCGACACTCCCAAAAACACGGGCGATGACCGCCGGTTGACCGGGACGCTCTATGGGGGGGACCACCAATACCGTGTTGCTCAGGAAATCCTGCTGGGGGTCGGCGGGGTCAAAGCCCTGTATGAAATGGGCGTATTGCCGCGTGTCTGGCACATCAATGAGGGTCACGCGGCCTTCCTGATCCTGCAGCGGATCAGGGAACTGGTGGCCAAAGGGCTTACCTTCAACACCGCCAGGGAAGTGGTGCGGGCCTCGACCATTTTCACTACCCACACTCCCGTACCGGCCGGTCACGACGTGTTCAGCAAAGAAACCATTGAAAATTTCTTCGCCCCGGCCGCAAAAGATATGGGCGTTGAACTGGAAACCTTGCTGGAACTGGCCTGGGATCGTGAGCGGGAGGGTTTTAATATGACCCTGCTGGCCTTGAACAATTCCTGCCTCTGCAACGGGGTTAGCCGGCTGCATGGCAAGGTTAGCAGGAAAATGTTCCTGGGGCATTACGACGGCCTGCACCCGGAGGAAATACCCATTACCGCCATTACCAACGGAGTGCACCTTGAGACCTGGCTGGCCAAAGAATTGAGGGACTTATACTTTCGCTACCTTGGTAAGGAATGTGTGGAAAAAGTCGGGCCGGAAATCTGGGAAAAGGTGGAAAATATACCCGACGAGGAGCTTTGGAGGGTGCACCGTTTCCTGAAAGTGCAAATGATTGACTTCGCGCGCTCCTCTTTAAAAAGACAACGCATGCGCAATTACGAGCTGTCCAAGAGGATCCACGAGGTTGACGAGTACTTAAGCCCGGATGTGCTGACAATTGGTTTTGCCCGGCGTTTTGCCACCTATAAAAGGGCTGCGCTATTGTTTCGCGATCCCGGGAGGCTAAAACAGCTGATCAACCATCCGGAGCGGCCCGTGCGGTTTGTCTTCGCGGGCAAGGCGCACCCGGCCGACATGGCCGGCCAGGACCTTATTAAGAGAATATACGATTTATCCAACGAACCGGATTTCAGGGGTAAGGTTTTGCTCCTGGAGGACTATGATATCCATATGGCCCGCCACCTCCTGCAGGGTGTCGATGTGTGGATGAATACCCCGCGGCGGCCCATGGAGGCCAGCGGCACCAGCGGCCAAAAGGCCGCCTTAAACGGCCTCATAAATATCAGTACCCTGGACGGATGGTGGCCGGAAGCCTACGACGGCAACAACGGCTTTGCCGTCGGGACGGAATGTAATTACCTTAATGAAGAGACCCAGGACCAGGAGGACTGCCATTCCCTCTTCGTTACCCTGGAAGAAAAGCTGATCCCGATGTATTACCGCAGGGAAGCCGGGTTGCCCCGGGAGTGGGTCAGGATGATGAAACACAGTATCAAGACCATTGTCCCGGTTTTCAACACCCACCGGATGGTGGCTGAATACACCAATAAGTTTTATATCCCGGCCGCCCGCAGAGGGAATGATTTCAGAAACAACAATTATGAGCAGGGTGAAAGGGTTAGCCGCTTAAAACAGCTGCTCAGGGAGCACTGGGACCAGGTCAAATTCGTCCGGATCGAAACCAACGGCGCCCCCAAGATGTACACCGGGCAAAAGTTGGAAGTCAAGGTCGATATAGACCTGGGGCAGCTTGACCACGGCAGCGTCGCGGTGGAACTGTTTTGCGGGAATGCCGTGGACTACGGGTTAAAGCGTATCAAAAGGGTTGTCATGGACCATATTGAAGAGATCGGCTCCGGTGTGCATCGTTTCAGCGGGAGCCTGGTCCTCCCTCAGGGAGGCCTGGGCTATACCGTGCGGGTGAGGCCGGCAAGCCCGGATTTTCCGTACACGGAACTGCCCCTGGTCAAATGGGCGCCGGGATTTTGAGAAGTGAGACGTGGGACGTGGGACGTGAGGACCGGAGACGTAGGAGATATGGGGTTCTGGCACTGCGTAGCTGAGTCGCAGGGCGTAGGGCGTAAGGCGTAGGATGCAGACATTTCTTTGGGGTCAAAGGTAAGATAAGGGGGGGTTATCATTGTCTACATAGGCAATGATAACCCCCCTGTTTCATTGTCACAATAAGTGTTCTCGAAAAGGCTTGACTATTACGCCCTACGCCTGACCGGTAAGAAGTGCAGTATAAGCCTGCATCTGGATGCGTTGCTTAGCGCGTGCGTTGCATGCAGAAAAGCTCAAATAGCGCGTAGGTGCCGAGGGGCTGTCTGTAGATGCGGGCGGTATGATGTTCTAGGTGCACAAATGTAGAATTGCAAAGAGAGCGGAGGATAACCCCAGACCCACTACCCTAGAGGCTTTTCGAGAAAGACGGACAGAGAGAACCTCCCCCTGTTTCATTGTCACAAAGAGTGTTCTCGAAAAGGCTTGACTTGCGGGCAGGGGGTTGTCCGGAGTGAACGGAGCACCTGGATGCGTTGCTTAGCGCGTGCGTTGCATGCAGAAAAGCTTAAATAGCGCGTAGGTGCCGGGGGGCAGTTTGTAGATGCGGGTGATATGATGCTCTATTTGCACAAATGTAGAATTGCGAAGAGAGCGGAGGACAACCCCCTGACCACTACCCCAGAGGCTTTTCGAGAACGCAAGACATGTCTGTCTTAATCAAGGGTTGTCGTTGCTGCGGTATCCGATGCTGGTGAGGATACCGTTTTTCCTTTTAACAGGAGTCTTGAGAAAGAACCAGACGAAAATGCAGCCGCCAATGGTAATCAGGACATCCCCGACGCTGAACACCTTGGTTATAAAAATCCAGTGCGGCATGAGAAAAATATCAGACAGGTAGTAGAGCTTAGTTTGCGGCCCGGTGGCGATATAGTTATAGGCCGGCAGCCCCTGGTTGATTTTTTCCAGTTCCTCGGCAGAAGCGATCAGCATGAAATATTCACGCTTTAAGGGCATGTAGCCGCCGTTAAAAAATATCGCGGCCAGGTTGCTTAAAAGGCCCAGGCCGATTAAGGCGAGCCCTCTCAGCCCTATGTTGAGGATAACAAAAAGAACGACCAGACCTAAGGAGAGCATATATAATTTGGGAGCCAGCAGGTCGGAGATGCCCAGTGTGTAACGCAGGTTGGAATTCGTAACGATCTTTAGGGCTACGGCCGCCAGAACGAGCCATGGAAACCTGAACTGTATGTTTTTCAAGTTGCTCAACCTGCCGCCGGTGAGCAAGGCGACAGCAGCAGCTAAAAGTACCACGATTACAAAAGCCATATATTTCCTCCTCTAAATAGCATCACTCTTTAATTTAACTCCAAGCTCATTTCTGACGATTTGCACAAAGACCTCTACAATGTCGGGATCAAACTGGGTGCCTGAATTGTTGATAATTTCTGTAAGGGCTTCCTCAACGCTCATTGCTTTACGGTACGGGCGGTCGGAAGTCATGGCGTCGTAACTGTCCGCGACAGCCATAATTCTTGCCCCCAGAGGTATCTGATCCCCCTTTAGCCCGTGCGGATAGCCTGTCCCGTCGTACCTTTCGTGGTGGTGGAAGACAAACTTGGCGCCGGATTTGTAAAATCGCAGGTTGCTGAGAATTGTAAAGCCGATCATGGCATGGTCGATAATTAAGTTTCTTTCTTCAGGTTGAAGACGCTGGTTTTTCAAAAGGATTGAGTCCGGCACGGAAATCTTTCCCAGGTCATGCACCCTTGCCGCGGTAATCAGGGTTTCATAATCGCTTTGATTAAGTTTTAGCTTGTTGGCAATTGCTTCACAGTAATTGGCCACCCGGTAAGAGTGCTGAGCGGTATAGGCGTCTCTTTTGTCAATAATGTCGGCCAGGACTTCGATGGTATTCTTGGTTTCGGTGCGCAAAGTCATATAATTGTCGAAACTGAAATGAGCCATAGCCAAAGGAAGCAGCAGGATTATGATTGAAAGTGGTTCATAGTTGTACAGGATGACAATCAAAAGACTTACCGGGACTAAAGTGACAAAATGGATCATCTCCAGCTTGACGTCGTTGGTCAACTGACGAAGCCACCTGGTCCCCTGGCTTAATGAAATTACCGTAGATACCAGCAGGAAGTTGACGACAACATAGGTCAGGCAGCTCAAGACCATAGCAAGAAAATCCGCTTTTAATTCAAGGGGGCCGGAGCCCGATCGCACAAGATGATAGATAAACCAGGAACAATAAATAGTTACAGCGTACTGGCTGACGTTAAACAGCATCTTTTTCCAACCGCGGCGGCCGATGATGTCGGTGATAATATTGGCAACGGTGGAAGACAGGATGGCTATGGGAACTCCAAACAATATCAGGGCTGAAATATGGACTGCGAATGATACTGTCAGCTGATCATTATTCGGCATGGAGATGGGTTTAAGTTCTGTAGCCGTACTAAACAGCAGCCAAAAGATATAAACCCAAAGCATGTCGGTGTTCCAGACCAAGGCGGCTTTAAAGATAAGGTATAAACCCAAAAGATTGATAATGAACTGAAATATGCCAGCAGGATTTATAAATCCCGAATACTTATGTTTTTTGACGCTGTCGACTGACATTATGTTACTTCCTTTTAACGTAGGTCGAGGAGAATATTTCTGACAAAATGTGCAAATCCCTTCCCAAACGACATCATTTTTAAAAATTTTCTTCATGCGGGAGGGAATTATCAAAAATATGGAGAAATAACCAATTTAATAATGACAACGTATACAGGGGGTATAGGGTTTTGAACAAGCTTACAAGGCTGTTTATTTATATTGTCTTGGTGGTCCTGGCCGCCGGGTGTTCCCCCTCGAAACCCACACCAAACCAGACTGTCCAGCAGACCATCAGGTACAACATCGGCGCCGAGCCGGCCACTCTTGACCCGGCCCTTTCTACCGGAGTTACGGAGCAAACTTTGGAGAACGCCCTGTTGGAAGGTCTGGTACGGATGGACCGCGACGGTAAACCTTCCCCGGGCATAGCCAAGAGCTGGGAGGTTTCAGAGGACGGCAAGACTTATATCTTTACGCTGAGAGAGTCCACCTGGACTGACGGGGAGCCGCTTACAGCCGAGGACTTTGTCTACTCCTGGCGGCGGGTGCTGGATCCGGAAACCGCTTCACTTTATGCCTATCAGCTTTATTACCTGGTCAACGGCGAAGCTTTCAACGCCGGCAAAGTCAAAGACCCGGCTGAAGTTGGTGTCCGCGCCGAGGGAAAAGACAAGCTAATCGTCACCTTAACGGAGCCTGTACCCTATTTTCTATCGTTAACAGCGTTTCCCACCCTGTTTCCCGTCAACAAAAAGGCTGTTGATAAGGACGGCGCAGGCTGGGCTCAAAATCCCGCTACATTTACCGGCAACGGGCCTTTCAAATTGACCGCATGGGAGCACAATAAGCAATTTATACTTGAGAAAAATGAGCGCTATTGGGACCAGGAAAGCGTGAGGCTGAAAAGCCTGGTGGTTACCCTGGTCGACGACTCCAACACCGAGTTGGCCATGTTTGAGAGCGGGCAGATAGACATTGCCGAGACGCCACCCTACCGCGAGGTGGAGCGGTTGGCCAAGAGCAACCTGCTCAAGCTGAGCCCGGACCTTTCCAATGAATTCTACATGTTCAATACCAATCTACCCCCCTTTGACGATGTCAGAGTCCGCCAGGCGCTGTCTTTGGCTATCGACCGCGAAGCCATGGTCAGCAAAGTGACCATGGGCGGGGAAAAGGCTGCCTATGCCTTTGTCCCTCCGGGAGTAAACGGGCCTGCCCCGGGCCAGGAATTCAGGAGCCTGGATGAAAAGCTGATCGCAGGGTTCAACCCGGCTGAAGCCAGGAAGCTGCTGGCAGAAGCGGGTTACCCCGAAGGCCGTGGTTTTCCCAAGGTCAAACTTCTTCTTAGCAACAACCAGAACCACAGGCCCGTAGCCGAGGCCATTACGGGAATGTGGAAGGAGACCCTGGGCATCGAAGCGGAGATTATTGAGCAGGAGTATAAAGTCTACTTCAGAACCCTCGACGAACGGGACTACCAGGTTGCCCGGGTGGGCTGGAACGCGGATTACAATGACCCCATGACCTTCCTGGACCTGTGGGAGACAGACGGCCCCAACAACCAGGCGGACTGGAGCAACGAAGAATATGACCGTTTGCTGGAAGAGGCCAGATTGGCCAAAGACCCCCGCGCCCGTATGGACGCCTTTTTAAGGGCGGAAAAAATCCTTATGGATGAGCAGCCAGTTATGCCTGTTTACTACTACACCAATCCTTATCTGGAAAATGACAACATACAGGGCGTTATCCATCCCAGCTTTGCGTTCTTCGCGGATTTTAAGTGGGCTTCCGTTAATTAAATGGCCGGCTATATACTAAAAAGAGCTGTTTTCAACCTGGGAGTCATGTTTGTGGTGGTGACTCTCACCTTCTTCCTGATGCGCCTATTGCCGGGGGATCCTTTTACAACCAGGCGGGTTGCGCCCGAAATTAAGGATAATATCCTTGCCAGGTATGGACTAAACCAGCCTCTGGTGACCCAGTATACCTGCTACCTTTACAATTTGGCCAGATTGGACCTGGGTCCGTCACTTAAGTATCCGGGGCGCTCGGTCAATGACATTATCAAGGAATCGTTCCCCGTTTCGGCAACGGTAGGCCTCCTGGCCCTATTGCTGTCGATCGTAGTGGGTGTGAGCCTGGGAGTCGCCTCAGCGGCGCTCAGGAACAAATGGCCGGACCGTTTGGTGCTGGTATTGGCGACGCTGGGGATGTCTGTGCCTAATTTTGCCCTGGGAGCCGGCCTAATTTATATTTTTGCTCTGAAACTCCGTTGGCTGCCGGCAGCCATGTCCACCAGCCCCGTAGGACTGGTTCTGCCGGCGCTTACCCTCGCAGCTTTGCCGGCGGCTATAATCGTACGCCTGGTAAGGACGGAAATGATTGAGGTGCTGGATAGGGACTATATTGTCGCCGCCCGGGCCAGGGGACTGAACTCCTGCTCGGTGCTTTTCAGACATGCCCTGCCCAATGCCCTTTCCGGTATGGTCCATTACTTGAGCCCGCTGGCTGCGACCCTCCTGACGGGAAGTTTTATTGTCGAGAAAATATTTGCCCTGCCGGGACTTGGCCAGTACTACGTCACGTCCGTGGGCAACCGTGATTATAACCTGGTGGCCGGGGTAACCATTTTTTATACTTTTGTATTGCTGGTTTCAACCTTTCTGGCAGACGTCCTGATTTTTTTAATTAACCCCCAAAGCCGGGTCAGGGATGAGGTAACATGATGCTCATCGAGACCTTGAAAAACAGGCTGGTGTTGGCCTGCTTAATCCTGATCGGGCTGTACGCGGTCGTATCCATCGGGGGTACGCTATTTTTTCAATATGAACCCAACAGCCAGGATTTGCTCCAGGCCAATACCGGGCCCGGCGCCGTCCATTGGCTGGGAACCGACTACCTGGGCCGGGACCTGCTGGCCAGGATCGTCTACGGAATCAGGATTTCACTTACGATTGCTTTCTTTGCCACGCTTATCAACATCACAGTCGGATTTCTGGTGGGCAGCGTTTCAGGCCTGCTGGGAGGACTGGCTGACCGCTTGCTTATTGGTATGGTTGACATTTTTTGGTGCATCCCGCCCTTCTTAATTGTGGTAATGCTTACCGTAGTTCTGGAGCCGGGGATAAAGAACATTTTTATCGCCCTGGGCCTGGTATTGTGGATACCGACCGCCAGGATGATCAGGGGTGAAGTCCGCGTTATCAGAAACTCGCCTTTTATCAAATTTGCCAGGCTGAACGGGGCGGGTAGTTTTCAGATTATGGCTCGCCACATTCTCCCCAACTGCATTCCGGTCCTTCTTACCACCGCAGCTTTTTCGATCCCGGACGCGATTATGGCGGAAGCTTTTTTAAGTATCGTCGGCTTAGGCGTACAGGCGCCCAACGCCAGCTTGGGCGTATTGATTTCCGACGGACTACAGTCATTCAGGGTTTACCCGTGGCAGTGGTTTTTTCCGGTCCTGACCCTAACCATGCTTGTGCTATGTTTCAACATACTGGGTGACGCGTTGCATGAGGCATACAGTTCCAAGGCGAAGGGATTGCTCGAACATGATTGACGTAGCGGATCTTAGCGTCAGCATTCGTAAAGATAAGGCGGTTATCCCTCTGCTGAAAGATGTCAGTTTCAGCCTGGGACCGGGGGAAACTCTGGGTATTATCGGTGAATCGGGCAGCGGTAAAAGCCTGGTCACCTATACCTTACTGGGGTTGTTGAACCATACGGCCGGCTTGGAGGGAAATATAGCGGTGTGTGGCTGCCGCAACCTTCTCAAGGCCGGCCGGAAGGAAATTCGCCAACTAAGGCGTCAGAAAATCGGGTATGTTCCCCAGAACCCGCAAGGGTCGCTGACCCCCACGCGAAAGATAGAAGCCCAAATGCAAGAAGTGATTGCCGTAAAAACCGGTTTGCGGCGGAAAGAGGCGGCAAATTATGCCGCGGAACTGCTGGTTAAGGTTGGCTTCAGTGAGCCCGGCCGGATCTTAAGGATGTTCCCTCACCAGTTGAGCGGGGGTATGTGCCAGCGAATTGCTGTGGCCATGGCGATCGCAGGCAGGCCCGAAGTCATACTGGCGGATGAGCCTACATCATCTCTGGATCTGTTGTCAAAAATCGAAATTATGACACTGCTGGGGAAAGCTCAGAAAGAATACAATTTTGCCATGGTCCTGGTGACCCACGACTTAGGTATAGCTCTGAAATATTGTAGTACACTGGCTGTTCTTTACAGCGGTCGACTGGTGGAGATGGGTGACACCAGGGAATTGTGTTTTGATCCCCGGCATCCCTATTCTAAAAACCTGTTTGGCTGCTTTTTTAATGAGAGGAAGGGGCGGGAGAGCGCATTATTTCATGGCGAACCGCCGGTTCTCAACGACCGGGCGCCGGGTTGCCGTTATTTTGCCTGCTGCCGCGAGCGTATAACGGCATGCGAAGTACAAGAGCCGGTTCTTATTCGGATAGGGACCGGCCAGGTGGCATGCTGGCTTTACGATGGGGGCGAAAACCAGTGAGAACGGGATCACTGCTGGCTGCGAGGGAGCTTTCATTTTCCTACCCGGGTTCGGCGCGCAGGATTTTGCAGGACATCAACCTCAATTTGGACGATGGGGAGATATTGGGGATACTGGGTGAAAGCGGCTCGGGAAAAACCTCTCTGTCCCTCGTCCTGGCAGGATTTGAAAGACCCGTTTCAGGTCGTGTCTTATTTAGAAGCTTAAGTATAGCTCAAAGTAAAAACTACCGGGATTACCGGCGCAGTATCCAGTACCTTTTTCAAAACCCCAGGAGTTCGGTCAACAGGTACAGGAACATCTTCGATATTGTTGCCGAGCCGCTGTCTTACCGCGGATTCCACAAGGGGACCAGAGAAGCTCTGGCAGCTGAGGCGCTGAAGTTGGTGGGACTGGAATACGGCCGTTGGTATGATTACCCCGACCAGTTCAGCCTTGGCCAACTCCAGCGTATTTGCCTGGCCCGCGCCATCACCCCCAGGCCAAAGTTGATTATCTGCGACGAGCCTTTTTCAGCGCTGGATATATCGAGCAGGGCCAGGATGGAACAAATATTTGTTGAGTTAAACAAGAAAAACGGCATCGCGTTTATCATCATAAGTCACGAACCCAGGACTCTGCTGAAGCTGTGCCATAAAATCATGGTGCTGCGGGAAGGCCGGCAAACAGACTTCTGGTATGTGGGCCAGGAGCAAAGTCTTGATGATTACACCGAAAAATTAATCTCTGCGGAAGATATTAGGGGCAAATAAGTAAAATTGCCTAAATACTCTGTGTTGGCTAATAAAAAAGACACTATATCTGTAAAGCTCAGTAAAAAGACCTCTAATAGGTAGTAGGTTTAGTTTGTTGTTGCTTTTTTTAATATCTTTATATGAGAGGGGTAGCAAGTGAAGATTTGCTGTAAATTGTTGAAAAAAGTTGAAATGTTTTTGTAGACAAGTCGTCAATGTTGATATATAATCTCATCTTTGACAGTTAAAAAATATAAAAAGCTTGAAAGCCCTGTGTTTGCAAGGTGTTCAAGCTTTTTTGTATTTTAAAAAAGTGAGTAATTTTTTTATTTCTTAGTAGTGGTCAAAATTTTTT